>LKMY01000067.1 GCA_001564205.1 Nanohaloarchaea archaeon PL-Br10_U2g5 | reverse complement strand
CTCGCTCCAGCAGCTCGATCAGTATCCGACGGCGACAGTCGTCTGCGAGCAGTGTGAGCGCCTCGTTCGTCCCGATCCGCGACGCGGACGCCGACGCGTCGGACGCTTCGTCCGTCGCGTCGCTCATACCGCCCCCTCCGCGAGATCACGGTCCCTTTCGATATCGCGGTCGCAGATGCGGCTCCCGTTCGCCTCGAACGGCTCGGTGCGTCTTCGGGACGCCTCACGCGCTGCGTCTGCCATCTCAGAGCGACCCCAATCGATCGGAAGGGGTAGTGGGCTCTGCGCCCTCTCGCACCCGTTCAGCGTCTGACTCCTCCGCCGTCACGTACGAGTCGCCACCCGCCACGTCGGGACCCGTCGACGGCTCACAGAGCGGCTGATTCCACGCTGGCATGTCGCCGGGCCGCTCCGGCGGTGCCTCGCTCCCGAGCGACCGGAACCCATCGAAGTACAGCGACGGGATGGGAAGGGAAGCCGGCTCGACTCCGTCCGGGAGGTCCGCCGGGGAGTCCGGTACGTGTCCACGAGGATAGCTCTCGACGACGTCGGGGAACACGTCGGTAAAGAACGCGTTCCACACGTCTTGCTCGCCGAACGGGAGGATCGGATTCACCCGGTCGTGTGGCGGCACGAGGTCCGAATCTCGTCCGGACGAAACGAACGTCTCCTCGCGTTTTATACCACCGTCGCTCCCCTCCGTCGCTTCGCAGATCCGTCTGCCCTCGTCGATCGGCTTCTCATCGGTCGGCCATCGCGTTCCTGTGATGAGTGCGTCTATCTCGCGGTCGTCCAGTGCGTCGTTGAGCGGCAACTGCCGCAGGAGGTAGTCGCCGACGCGGGTTCCGAGCAGGAACGGGAACGTCTCCTCCGTACACCCGAGGATTCGACGTACGTGCCATCTGTTGCGGTCGCTCAACGCGTCGATCGGAACCGCGTCGCCCGGATCGAGGGCCCGTTCTCGGACGACGGTTCGCACGCTGTCGTTTCGGGCGACGACGAGGTCGAGGCTCCACTCCTCGGCCCAGCAGTCGACGAACGCGTTGATTTCGGTGAAATGCTGGAGGTGATCGGGAAACACCGCGATCGGGGGATCCACCTCCAACGCGTCGGCGACACGGACAGCGATGGAGAGGGCCAGCGTCGAATCCTTGCCACCAGTCCACAGCAACGCCGGATTCTGGTACTGCTCGAGTGCGGTATGAATGACCTCCGTCGCTCGCTGGATCTTCGATTCGAGGGTCGGATACGACTCGACCGTCTCGTCGGAGTCGCCGGCAACGCGATCGGGGAACTGGTCGTCCATGAGCGCACGGTTCCGTGGTCGGAGCTATTAGTAGGCGCCTCGTACTCGCTTTGGGGTCACCGAGCCCCTAACGTATTGAGAGCCATTAACAAAGGTAGCACTGTCGGTACAGACTCGTCTATGATCCCTCGCTCGACCGGCACCGGTTCGATGACTGAGGAGGCTCCTCCCTTGGTCGTCCCCGACGCGATCCGGACGGCCTCCGACTCGACTCGAACCGCCTTCGACTCCACTCGGAACGCTCACCCAATGACCGTCGCGGTTCGCTCGGACCGATGACGAAGATCACCGAGATCCGAAACGGGCGCGTCATCACCCCGAGACGGGTCATCGAAGACGGTCGCGTCGTTCTCGCCGGCAACCGAATCGTAGACGTCGGGAAGACGAGACGCACTCCGATGGCTCGCTCGAGGACTGTCGATGCGGAGGGACGTGTCGTGATGCCCGGTCTCATCGACCTCCACGGCGACGACGTCGAACAACACCTCTATCCGCGCTCGGAGGCTCGAGTCGACGTTCGGCGTGCGCTCTCGATGGCGGACCGCGTGAACGTACTGGCCGGTGTGACGACGAAGTTCCACGCCATCGCGTTCGAGGACTCGCCGGACGACGACCGAACGTTCGCGGACGCAGACGAGCTCGCTCGCGAGGTCGCGACCGTGACAGACACGCTCGGGGATAACCGGTTGCACGCGCGCTGCGAACTGTCCACGGCAAGCGTCGACGCCGTCGAGCGTGTGGCGAGCGACACGCGTCTCGATCTCGTCTCGATCATGCATCACGCCCCGGGCGACGGCCAGTTCGACGCCGAGGAGTTCGAGCGTCACTACGTCGAAGACCGAAACTGGCCGAAAGAGAGCGTCGCGGAGGCGGCCGCCGAACGCGAGACGCTCTCGGGCTCGGACCGCGATATGCTGTCGGAGCGGATCGCGGAGATCGCCGCTGACGCCGGGGCCCCGCTCGCTTCACACGACGACGAGTCGCCGGCGGCCGTCGAGCGCATGCTCGAACACGGGGCGTCGATCAGCGAATACCCGCTCACCCACGAAGCGGCCGGCTGCGCGACTGATCGCGGGATGACGGTCGCGATGGGTGCGCCGAATCTTATCAGGGGTGGGAGCCTGTGGGACAACCTCTCTGTTCGATCGGCGATCGACGACGGGCTCGTCGACGTACTCTGCTCGGATTATCACCCGCCGTCCCTGCTTGCGGCTCCGTTTGTCGATACCGACGAGCCGCTTCCGGTTCGAGTCAATCGCGTCACGCGGAACCCCGCGGAGGCGGCCGGGGTACACGACAGAGGACGGATCGAGGTCGGTGCGCGTGCGGACGTACTCGTCGTCGATCCGGAGCCGATTCCAGTCGTCGAACGCGTCTTCATCGACGGCACCGAAGCCCTGGCGACGAGTCGCGCTCCACCGCGGACGACGCCAACGGCGATCTCGCGCGGTCCTGGTTCGTAGCTAACCGTCTGATTTTGTACTGACACTTCCGGTACTCTCAACGCTCGAGATCGGCTCTACGGGCCGGAGTAACCGCCAAAGACCAGAAGGTAAAAGTGTATTCGGGACGTATAAAACCTATCTGATGATGGTCTTCATGGCTACTCTCATACGGTCTGACGTCGACGTCCCACAACCATGCGTTCTACCACCGGTTACCCCGACATGAGTGACGCCTCTAATCGATCTATTCTCCGCTACGATTGGGCGACAGTCTCCCCGGCAGTTGCGGTCGTCGAGACGGTGAGCGAGCGCACTGACCGCGACCCGACCGACCTACCGACACTGAACGACGTGGTTGACACCGATGCCCTCAATATGCTCTGTAACGGCGACGAGGCAAACGGGAATTCGATCACGATCTCGTTCGTTTACGCGAACCACGATGTCACAGTGCTCGGAGACGGAACGGTCATCGTCGAATCGATCGACGGCGAGCAGTAGTTCCGTTCAAAAATGACCCGGTACCCGATGACCGTGGACAGGGGTACGCTGAAAGGGAGGATGCTTCCGATCCTCGGGTGTTCGGGTATCTGTGCAACTGCTTCGAATCAACTTCGTTAATTGCATCCTACCGTAGCGATCACCGTCGCTCGTCGAATTCCGAGAGGATTTGCTTCGTGACGACTGCGTGCGTCTCGGTATCACCTAACTAACCAAATAACTGACCCTGCACCGAGAACGCATGTCCGACCGACGGTACTCGACGGATCCGAACCGACGGTGTGAGCGCTGTGGCTCGGCGGTCAGTACGCGGTTCGTCCGTGTATTCGGCGCCGGAAACGCAGTGTACGGGTGTCTCGACTGTCTGACTCGACGGCAGCTCGCGCTCGGCGAGGCGGCGGTTCGGTCGGAGACGGACGCCGAACCCAGAAGCGGTTCGATTCGGGCGTACACTCGGTGGGATCCCGACGGGTAGCCCGAAACGAGAGGAAGCAGCGGACTGCACCGCCGGTCAACCGATCACTCGACGGTGACACTTTTGGCGAGGTTTCGCGGCTTGTCGATCGCCCGGTCGAGGATTTCGGCGGCGTGATACGCCAGCAGCTGGAGGTGTACGTTCGCCAGCACACCGGAGAGCTCTGGGTCCGTGTCTGGGATCGAGAGGTATTCGTCAACCGCGTCCCGGATCTCGGTCGACGACTCGGGCCCCACACCGATGATCGGCGCGCCGCGGCTCTGTGCCTCACGGACGTTGTGAAGTGTTCGTTCATCGTCTCGCCCGGTAAACACCGCGATGATCACTGTCGATGGCGTCACGAGTGCGAGCGGTCCGTGTTTGAGCTCGCCGGCCGCGAACCCCTCTGCGTGGTCGTACGTGATCTCCTTGAATTTCAGTGCCCCCTCGAGCGCGACCGGGTAGCCGACCCCGCGTCCGATGAAAAAGTAGGAGTCGGCGTCAGCGTACTGTTTCGCCAGACGTGCGGCCCCACCGTCGTTGATCACGGTTTCGACGTCGTCCGGCAGCGACCGTATCGTTCCGACTTCGACGCCTCCGTCCGTGGTGCTCGCGCGTTCGCCGACCGTCTCCGAAGGAGTCCGGACGCCGGAGCTCGTCTCGATGCCGGCCCCGTCGGCGTCGAGCCGGTCGGCGAGCAGCACTAGCGATGCGACCTGCGAGGAAAACGTCTTGGTGGCGGCGACACCGATCTCCGGACCGGCGCGGATGAACATCGCGTCGTCCGCCTCGCGGGCAGCGGTCGAACCGACGACGTTCGTAACCGCGAGCGTCCTCGCCGGCGACTCGTTCGCAACCTTGAGCGATGCCAACGTGTCGGCTGTCTCCCCGCTCTGCGTAACGGCGACGACGAGCGTCCGATCGGAGACCGGCATCGGGTCGTGTGCGAACTCGTTCGCGCGCATCGCCGTCGCCGGGATTCCGCGTCGGCGGAGAAGCGTACTCCCGTACATGGCCGCGTGATACGACGTCCCACAGGCGACGAAGACGACGTTAGCGACCTCCGAGAACGACCCCTGTGGGAACGTCTCCAACACAGTCTCGCCCTCGTCGGTCCGACCTTCGAGCGTCTGCCGAAGGGAAGCGGGCTGCTCATCGATCTCTTTGCGCATGAAGTGGGTGTACACTCCTTTCTGTGCGTCTCCGGCCGTCCAGTCGACCGTCTCGATTTCCCGCTCGACCGCCTCGCCCTCCGTCGTCGTGAGACGGTACCCGTCTCTGTTGAGGACGACGACATCGTCGTCTTCCAAGTAGACGACGCGGTCGGTGAATTCGAGAAACGCGGGCACGTCGCTGGCGAGGTAGTTAGTGTCGTCGCCGACGCCGAGCACGAGCGGGGACCCGTGACGAGTCGCGTAGACGGCGTCCTCGTCGGCGACAATCATTGCGAGCGCATAACTCCCCTCGAGCCGGTCCGTCGCCGTCCGAAACGCTGACTCGGGGTCGGCACCGGCGTCGAGTTCGCGAGCGACGAGGTGCGGAACGACTTCCGTGTCGGTATCGCTACTGAACCGATAGCCCTCCTCACGGAGCTCACGCCGAAGCGATTCGTAGTTTCGGATGATCCCGTTGTGGACGACGGCGACTCGCCCGTCCGTATCGGTGTGTGGATGAGCGTTGGCGTCAGAGGGCGGTCCGTGGGTGCTCCAGCGCGTGTGGCCAATGCCGATGTCACCGAAGAGGTGACGCTCCGCTAAGGCGGCGTCGAGCACGTCGGTCTCTCCCTCCCGCTTGCACACGTCGATTCCGTCCTCGCTCCGGACCGCGACGCCGGCGGAGTCGTAACCGCGATACTCGAGGTTACGAAGACCAGTCAGGAGCTCCGCGAGCGCGTCGCCGTCGCCGACACGGGCGATGATCCCGCACATCTTACGCCCCCGCCGAATCGGTGAGTTCGCTGCGAAGCGATCGCGGATCGTCTGCTTTCGTCTGTGGATTCATGAGTTGAGTCCGTCCGTCCCGATACCGTCGGAACGACGAGGCAAGATCCACGGGATCGGTGCTTTGTTATAGAGTGACAACCGACTGACGCCATCGGTAGGGGCTCACTGTGAATACCGAGCGGCTGGACACGTTCTCGCCGGCACGCGACTACCCGGGAGGAGAAGAGAGACCGCTCCGGGCGAACGTCGCGACGAGAGGCCGTCTCTCGGCTACTGGTTTGTCGTGCAGGACCAGTGGTACGCCGAGAGGGCGGCGAACGCGACGAGCGTCATCAAGAAGACGACCGGAGTCAGCCCACTGAGCAGGGTGACTGACGCGACGAGCGCGACAGAGGACGCCCCCGTGAGCCCGCCGTAGTATCGCGCCCACGACGTGGTGGAGTCGAACTCGCGTGCCAGGTACGTGTGATACGTGTCGGCCATCGGCCCCCGGTCGACGGTCCCGCGGTTCTTATCGAACTCGACCGCGCCGGCGTCGTCCATCTTCGGGAGATGACACTGATACAGGCCGACGTACACTCGCTTTCGTTCCTGGGCGTTGAGCGCCCTCGGCGACTTATCGTTCTCGATGCCACCGATGTGTTCGGCGAGATCGCTGAGCGTCGTGGTACCGTCCTGTTCTTCGACCGCTTTCAGCACTAAGCGCCGGCGACGGTTTCGAAGGACGTTGAACACGACGTCGAGCGAGAGGTTGGACACCGGCTGCCGCTCGTCGTCTTCCTCGCTGCCGGCAGACTCCGTCGTTGGATCGTCCACTGGCGTCGTTTCGGGAGTGTGTTCAGCAGCGCTCATGGTTGTGTTACGCTCTGTTCGCGATGCCCGTTGGCCTGTTTAGACGCCTCCGTGTTGCGACTGTTCGCCTCTTTCAGGGCGTTCGCTCCCTGTTCTGTGAGGTCTCCACGGAATGGAGTCACCTCGGAGACGGATGACGGAGGTTGAAACAAGTCGGTGATCACCCGCATTGTAATTAGCATAGTGACATCCACCTCATAACGAAAGAACCTATTAAAACCCACAGATGCTTTCGAAATTCGCTCACCTAGTAGGAATCTACTAACGGCGTTCCCAGGCGATGGATACGCCGGATGTCGCAGCGACAAAATCCGCTCGGTTGGGTGGTTTTGCGCCGCCGAATCGTGTGGAGAGCGTCCAGAGCCGAACCCTTCACAGTGGACCCTTTGTCACGGGACCCGTCAACGACATGCATGAAGCTGGTGACTTTTCGCCTGCACCTGTCTGTCCCATGCGACGGTCTGCCCATCTCCCGCAACGATGTACGACCACGCGGGCGGTGCCGTCCGAACAGGTAAGCGAGATAAACGACGAAAGAGCGCTCGGTAACGGTTGCGTATCTCACACCGGATCGGATCGGAAGGATCGAATTTCGAGATGTCGCTCCGAGTTTGCCTCCCGGTTAAACAGCGATAGAACGGGCCTGAGGACCCATTTGGGCCGTTTATCGGGCTTACTCCGACCGTCGGAACGCGTTCGTTGCCGCTAGTCAGGCGCGTCACTCTCTCCACGGTTCCACGACTGGTATGTTGACTCGGCGCGGAAGTAACCCGACCAAACTAGATCGGGCGTTAGAGTAAGCGAAACCAATGAATTCGACGTTTCACGATGGCAACAAATAACAATACGACGGAAAGTTGAAGGGATAGACAGTCGGACGAGGCGAAAGCTGACGATCGGTGCTCGCCGAATGAGCGGTCCGACGCCCAAGAAAATCATGACAGAACGAGACACACCAACGGAATTGGACACGACGGCAGAATTAGAGACGACGGCAGGAGTAGACACGACGGTCGAACAACGCGCAGAGCGGATCGCCGATTCGATCCGGTCGCAGATCACTGACGAAGAGGGCTCCCGGCGGAGTTTCCTCGCGAAATCCGCCGTCGCCGGCGGAGCGTTGCTGGCGCTCGGTGGCGGAACGGCAGTGGCCCAAGACGAGGAGGAAGAAGAGGAAGTCGAAGAAGAGATGACGCCGTTCGCCGATCGCGGCACCGACGTGGACGTACTGAACTACGCGCTCACGCTGGAGAACTTAGAGGACGCGTTCTATCGCGAATCGCTCGAGATGTTCGACGAGCAGGACTTCGTCGACTCGGACGCCCTCTCTGAGTTCGACGAGGAGGCTCGCTCCGAGATCTACGAGTACGTTATCGTCGCCGGTGAACACGAGTCCGTCCACGTCGACGTCCTCACACAGGTCGTTGAGCTCCTCGGTGGGGACCCGGCCGTGGAGCTGGAGTACGACTTCGGCATCGAGAGCGTCGAAGACGTGCTCGCGATCGCGCAGACGGTCGAGAACATCGGTGTCGCCGCCTACGCGGGCGCCGCACCGTACAT
>LKMY01000066.1 GCA_001564205.1 Nanohaloarchaea archaeon PL-Br10_U2g5 | reverse complement strand
ATATACAATTAACATGCAACTATCGCCGCATGTCATCCAATAAAAACCTATTGGGACGTGTCGTCGACGGGTCGGGAGTGCCGTTGGGCGGACGAGTGGTCGTGGGCCGAAACGGAGGGGATTCTGACCCGGTCGGCCACTGGATAACCGACGAAGACGGCGAGTTTCCGATAGTCGCAGACGGTGGGGCGTCTCTCGAACCGTCCGATCTCTCATTTACCGTTCGTAACCCGAAGCGAGGCGGTGTCGAGCATCCGATCAGCTCACGGAGGAGTCACGACAGCGAGGAGATGAGGACCGTCGAGCTGCAGGTGGTTTCGGCGAGCACACCGATTCACGGCAGCATCGAACACCGCGGGATGAACGACGCGGCGACGACTCGGATGGGACGGGTTCGGAGCCATCGGTTCTGTAACCAGTTCCCGGAACTCGACGTGTACGACCGGTCGGACGAGTTCCTCTATGTGCTCGGTGACGCCCGCGAGAACGGTGCCGGCGAACTCGATGGTCCGATGATGGAACTCGCAGACGACCCGGTCGGTGATGCGGAAGCCCCTGCGGCCTACGGAATATTCGGGCAGTTTATCGATCACGACATCACCTTCGACCCAACCTCCGACATCGATCAGCGAAACGATCCGGCCGCGCTTCGGAACTTCCGAACGCCAGCGCTCGACCTCGACGCCCTCTACCGCACCGGACCCGGTGTAACACCGTTCCTGTTCGATCAGGATCATCCGAGGGGTGCCCACCTCCTCACTGGCTCCGCCACCGCGCCAGACGCGGACGAAGGGGGAGTATCTGGACTTCCGGGGAGCGACCTTCAGCGGAACGAACAGGGCGTGGCGCTCATCGGTGACCCGCGAAACGACGAGAACGTTCTTATCGCCCAGCTTCATCTCGCATTTGTCAACTTTCACAACCGTGTCGTCGACTATTTGCAGACCGATGAGGGCGAGTCCCTTCGCGAGGAGGGGGAACCGATCGTCGAAGCCGCACAACGACTTGTGAGGTGGCATTACCAGTGGGTCGTGCGACACGACTTCCTCGCCCGGATCTGTGACACGTACATTCTCGAAGACATCGAAGAGCGCGGTCGAAAGTTCTTCCTCCCGCCCGAAAAGCCCGTGGCGATCCCAGTCGAATTCGCGGGCGCCGGGTTCCGGTTCGGTCACGCGCTGATCCGTCACGAGTTCGACATCAACGACCGGGTTGGTAACGTTCCTCTGTTCCCATCCGACGGAGACGAGACGGCGCACCTCAGGGGTGGGCGACCGGTTCCCAGCGATCTCGTCGTCGACTGGACACGCCTCCTGGACACCGGCGACGGTGACTACCAGCCGGCCCGAAAAGTGATGCCCTTCCTCGCACCGACGCTGTTTCAGCTCCCGATGGACGGTGAAGACTCTCTCGCCGTCAGAAACTTCTTGCGGGGGAGAGCGCTCGGACTCCCGTCGGGCCAAGACGTTGCCAAACGGATGGGGATCGACCCGATCCGAAACGAGAGTTTCGGGGACGACTCGCCAATAATGGAAGCGCTCCACGAACGCGGTCGCGGGGCGGACGGCCACTCCCCGCTCTGGTACTACATTCTCGATGAAGCGCGGTATCAGAACGGCGGTGAGCGCCTCGGCGCGGTTGGCACTCGGATTGTTGCTGAGACGCTCATCGGGCTGATCGAATCGGACGAGGCCGCCTATCCGAACGCCGCGCCGGACGGTTGGGAGCCGAGTCTCCCGCAACTGACCGACACGGAGGGGTACACGCTTGCCGACCTCGTCGCGTTCGGCGAGGAGGGAACGCCAGACGGGCTCGTCATCGACGGGATCGACTCGGGGCCGGCGGGCGATGGCGACCCGCTTGACGAGTCCGTGACGCTTCGAAACGCAGCCCGTGAGCCGGTCGACCTCTCGGGGTACGTGATTGACCTGAGCGGCGGACAGCGTGACGATCTCCCCGAGATGACCCTCGATCCGGGTTCGACGCTCACGGTCCATGTCGGCTCTGGCACTGACACGGACACTGAGTACTATCTCGGCAGAGAGCGGGCCGCACTCAACGATGGCGGTGACACCGTGACGCTGCGTAACCCGGAGGGTGAAGTGAGCACGCGGCGGGTGTACACCTGAGCCGATTCTCGTTCGGCGCTCGCTTGAAACGGTCAGTAAGCGATCTGCTCGCGAGCTCCGGAGCTGGTCTGTGCACCCGTCGTCGCCGTCGCTGTGAATGTGATATATACGAGACGTGTTTCGAAAGCGATTCGGCGTCGTCGGGAGCTTACAGCCGAGTGAGGTTCTTGGCTCGCGGCCCCTTGTCCGCCTGCTCGATTTCAAACTCTACCTCTTGGCCTTCCTCGAGGTCCGGGCCGCCGACGTCTTCCATGTGGAAGAACACGTCCTCGTCAGCGTCGTCGCTCTCGATGAATCCGTAGCCGCCGGTGTCGTTAAAGAAGTCGACCTTGCCTGTCGCCATCGCGCTCTGACAAACACGGAACCAGAATATAAGTGTTGGGTGTATTTTGCGAAAACCGTAGTTTCGGTCGTTTCGAGGGCCCCATTCGTTTGATACGGTTCTGGATAGCGTCTTTGTTCCAAACAGTTCCAATCTCGATAGCGTCTTTGTTCTGAACACGTTCACTCACGCGCGAGAGACATCGCAGCGCTGTCGAAGCGCAGCGCATGATCAATTAACTGAGGTCGAAACCGCATAGAAACACTTTGTATTCAAAAGTGTAGGCGCTTGCTGATCCGGGGATTATAAACCACAATCCGCATGAGTACGGGCCCCCTATCTACACGTATCATGAGCACCCGTATCGCACACCTCGAAATTGGTGGGATGTCCTGTTCGACCTGCTCGGCGACGGTGACCGAGTCAGTCGAGTCGCTCTCGGGTGTCGAAGAGGCGTCCGTCAGCTTCGCGACCAACGAAGGGACCGTTACGTACGACCCGGACCGCGTCTCACTCGCCGAGGTGTACGCGACGATTCGAGAGTCGGGGTACGATCCTGTCTCTGAGACGGTGACAATAGAAATCACCGGGATGAGCTGTTCGAACTGCGCCGCAGCGAACGAGGAGGCCATCGGTGAGGTCCACGGCGTGATCGAGGTCGATGTCAACGCCGCTACCGACGAGGCGCGGGTCGAGTACAACCCCGTCGACGCGGGGATCGAAGATGTGTATACCGCCATCGAAGAAGCCGGGTACGACCCAGTCAGAGACGCCGAGAGCGACGCCGAAACGGCGATCTCGGACGGCACGCAGACGAGCGCAGCGGATCGCGAGCTCTCACGGCAGCGGCGACTCGTGATCGGGGGCGGAGTCCTCACCCTTCCGTTCTGGTACCTGATGGGTGGGATGATCGGTCTGTACGGCGTCCCGGTGGCGATCGCTGGCGTCGACGTGGGATGGATCGAGTTCGTCATCGCCAGCGTGTTGATGGGGACGCTCGGCCGGGAGTTCTTTTCAGGAGCGGTCCGCGCGTGGTCTAACAACCGCAACGTCAACATGGACACGTTGGTCGCGATCGGTACCTCTGCGGGGTATCTGTTCAGCTCGGCCGTCCTGATCGGTCCGCTGCTCGGCTACCCGCTGGTCGGCGACTTCTACTTCGAGGCCGTCGCGTTCATCCTCTGGTTCATCACCGTCGGGAACTGGCTTGAGGCGCGTTCGAAGGCCCGCGCGAGCGACGCGTTACGGAAGCTGCTCCGACTGAGCGCCGACGAAGCGACGCTCGTCGACGACGACGGGGTCGAGCGGACGATTTCGGTCGATGCGATCGAGGTTGGTGACAGGATGAAAGTCCGGCCGGGAGAGAAGATCCCCACTGACGGAGTCGTGATCGACGGCGACTCCGCGGTCGACGAGTCGATGCTCACGGGCGAGTCAGTCCCCGTGGAGAAGGGGCCGGGCGACGAGGTGGTCGGCGCGACGATCAACGAGAACGGCGTGCTCCTCGTCGAGGCGACGAAGGTCGGGAAAGACACCGCGATCCGTCAGATCGTCGAGCGCGTCCGCGAAGCCCAGTCCCGTCAGCCCGATATCCAGCGGCTCGTCGACCGCGTGTCGGGTATTTTCGTCCCCGTCGTCATCGCCAACGCGGTGGTATGGGCGCTCGTCTGGGCGCTGTTCCCCGAAACGCTCGCCGCGTTCGTCAACTGGCTACCGCTCTGGGGGCCTGTTGGCGGCGGTCCGGTTGCGGGCGGCGTGAGCGTCCTCGAGTTCTCGATGGTCGTCTTCGCGTCCGCGGTCCTCATCGCCTGTCCCTGCGCGCTGGGGCTGGCGACGCCCGCTGCGACGATGGTCGGCTCCACTATCGCGGCGACAAACGGTGTTTTGTTTAAAGGCGGTGACGTGCTCGAGCGCGTCCGCGACGTCGACGTCGTCGTCTTCGACAAGACGGGGACGCTGACGCACGGCGAGATGGAGCTCACGGACGTCGTCGCCTTCGCGGACGGGGAGCCAATCGACGGGAGTGGGTCCCTCCACAGTGAGAGAGCGAGCGGGAGCGATCCGACTCCGGACGGCGGTGTCGCGGTCGACACCGAGACGGAGGGCGACACGGCATCCGACGCCGAGACCGAAACCAAGCGCGCTAGTGCCGGGGCTGAAAACCGACTGCTCCGCGCGGCTGCAGCCGCCGAGTCAGGCAGCGAGCACCCACTCGGAAAGGCGATCGTCGTCGGCGCCCGGGAGCGCGGCGTCGACAGTGGCGAGCCGAGCGAGTTCGAGAACGTTCCCGGCCACGGGGTGAAAGCGACGACCACCGAGGGCGAGACGCTCGTCGGGAACCGAGCGCTGCTCCGCGAGAACGGGATCGATCCCGGGCCCGCCGAGGCAACGATGGAGCGGCTCGAACGGGAGGGGAAGACAGCGATGCTCGTCGCAATCGCGTCCGCGGACGGATCCGGCGGGGAGTTGCTTGGCGTCGTCGCGACCGCGGACACCGTTCGAGAGAGCGCGCGCGAGACGGTGAGCGATCTCCGCGACCGCGGGATCGAAGTCTCGATGCTTACCGGCGACAACGAGCGAACGGCTCGCGCCGTCGCCGATCGAGTCGGTATTGATCCGGACCGGGTTCGCGCGGGGGTGTTGCCGGGAGACAAAGCCGACGCGATCGACGCAATTCAGTCGGACGGGAGCCGGGCGGTGATGGTCGGCGACGGCGTCAACGACGCCCCCGCGCTCACGACCGCACACGTCGGGATCGCGATCGGTTCGGGGACCGACGTGGCGCTCGAATCGGCAGACGTGACGCTGATGCGAGACGACCCACGAGATGTACTGAAGGCGTTGCGGATCTCCGAGGCGACGATCGCGAAGGTCAAACAGAACCTGTTCTGGGCGTTCGCGTACAACGTGACGCTGATCCCGATCGCCTCGCTGGGGCTGTTAAACCCCGCACTCGCAGGGTTTGCAATGGCTGGCTCGTCGGTGTCGGTGATGACGAACAGCCTCGCGTTCCGCCGTTTTACGCCCGACCACGACTATCACTTTATCATCGCGCGACCGTTCTACCGGCTATTCGAGTGAAATAGGCGACAAGTCGCCGTCATCGTTGATATCGTTCGCGCTCACCTGATCGCGTACTCACGTTCTGGGGTGGCCATCGCTTCAGGCAGGCACCCCCGAAACGCCAAGACGCCCCGGGGCCTACTACCGGTCATGGCAACGCTCCTCGTCGTCGGCGGCAGCGGATTCATCGGTCGAGACGTCTGTCGGCTCGCGGTCCGCGACGGGCATGAAGTCCGGAGCGTCTCGCGGAGTGGGCGACCGGCTACCGACGCCCCGTGGACTGACGCGGTCTCGTGGACCAGTGCAGACCTCTTTCGACCGAACGTGTGGCGCGACAGACTCGACGATGTCGACGCAGTCGTCCACTCCGTCGGTGTTATTTCCGAGGCGCCGAACGCCGGCGTCACCTTCGAGCGCGTCAACGGCGACAGCGCGATACTCACAGCGTTGGAGGCGGAGCGTGCCGGCGTCGAGACGTACGTCTTCCTCTCGTCCGCGGTGAAGCCACCGGGCGTGCGAAACGCGTACCTGACGGCCAAGCGGCGCGCCGAGGCGGCGATAGCCGACCTCGATCTCGACCACGTTACGCTCCGCTCCGGGCCGGTATACGGGACTGACCAGCCGCACTTCTCACCGCTCGTTAACACCGGATTCCGGCTCGTAGACTCGCTTCCGCCGATTGCCGATCGGCTCGGCGAGTCGCGGCCGCTCCCGGTCAATGTCGTCGCCAACGCGGCGTATCGTACGGCGCTCGACCCTGGAGCGTCCCTGCTCGACGTCAGCGACATCCGGCGGCTCGGCCGGTAACCGTCGGAACATGGTTCTCGACCGACTCGCCGGCTCCCGAACCATTAGGAGGCTTCCACCCCTCGATCGGCGTAGAACGCACCGTGGGAAACGACGACGCGCGAGTCGATATGACGACGGGAGCCATCTCCCCGAAGCTGTTCGATCTCGCGTGGCCGCTCGTACTCGGTAACCTCCTGCAGACTCTCTACAACCTCGCGGACATGTTCTGGGTCGGCCGTGTGAGCACCGAGGCCGTCGCGGCCGTCTCCCTGATGTTTCCGCTTTCGTGGCTGTTCGTCTCCACCGCGATGGGGCTCACCGCGGCGACGATCGCGCTGGTGTCTCAACACGTCGGCGCGGGAAACGACCGGCGTGCGGATGAGGTCGTCGCCCAGACCGTCCTGCTCGCGATCGTCGTCTCCCTCGCGCTCGCGCTCGTTGGCTTCGCGACCCGTCACTGGCTGTTGTACTGGATCGGCGCTCGCGACGCGGTGTTCGTCGAGGCGCTCGCGTACATCGAGGTCATCTTTCTGACGCTGCCGCTCACGTTCCTCTTTTTCGCGTTCCGCTCCTCGCTGCAGGGTGCGGGCGACACCAAAACGGCGATGTGGCTCGTCGGGATCTCCGCTGGGATTAACATCGTTATCGATCCGATATTCATTCTCGGTTGGGGGCCGGTCCCCGCACTCGGGACGCAAGGGGCCGCGATCGCGACGCTCATCGCTCGGCTGTTCGTGACCGCGATCGGCGTCTGGATCCTGCTCCAAGGCGACTGGGGCGTGAAGCTGTACATCGGTGACCTGAAGCCGAATCCGGCGATCCTCCGCAAGCTCATCGATGTCGGCTACCCGGCGACGCTCGACGGCTGGGCGCGGTCGTTCGCGGCGGTGTTCATGGCAGCGCTCGTCGCCCGATTCGGACCGGCCGCAACGGCCGCGTACGGAATCGGGGTCCGGCTGATGTCCGTCTCGTGGTCGGTCGCGGGCGCGGTCGGGCAGGCGACCGCGACGGGCGTCGGTCAGAACCTCGGTGCCGACACGCCCGACCGCGCCGTCGCAGTCACCCGCGTCGCAACCGTCGGGACGATGGCGCTTCTCGGGGTGGCTGGCGGTGCAGTCTGGCTGTTTCCCGCGACCGCAATGGGCGTCTTTATCGACGATCCGGCGACGATCGCCGAAGGGATCGTCTTCCTCAGGGTGATCGCGCTGTCATGGGCTTTCTTCGGTGGGCTGATGGTGATTCAGGGCGCGTTCCGCGGGGCGGGCCACACGAAGGCGGCGCTCGTGTTATCGCTGCTGTCGCGGTGGGGGGTGCGGGTCCCGCTGGCCGCGCTGCTCGCGTTCGGCGCGGTCGGCGTCACACTCGGTGGGTTCGGGGTCGGCCCCGTAGAGATTCCCACTGTTGACGTCGGCTACACCGGATTCGACTGGGGCGTCGTGGGGCTCTGGTGGGCGTACGCGACCGCGGCGGTCGTCTCCTTCCTCGTGGGCGTCGCGTGGTTCCTCCGTGGGACGTGGACCGACGGCGTGATCAAAAAGGAAACCGACCAGCCGCATGAGACCGCTACCGACGCGCTCAACGACTGAATCGCGCAGTCCCGACCCGGGCCGGACGCGGCTCGGCTACTGTTGTGCTCTCGCCATCTCCAGTGAGATGAAAAAGCCGAAGTACGCCGGGATCCCCGCGAGCATGAACAGGTAGTACGCCCACGTCGGCGCGCTCGTGAAGACGAAATCGAACAACAGCGACACGAGTGCAACCCACGCCAACGCGAACGCGAGATCCTGGATCATTCCCGTTTGATGCTCCGAGACGTGCGATCTGAGACGGTCGGCGACGCT
>LKMY01000065.1 GCA_001564205.1 Nanohaloarchaea archaeon PL-Br10_U2g5 | reverse complement strand
GTCTTCCTGTACGGGACCGTATTCTGGCTCGGAACGCTGGACGCCGCAGTGGTCGCCCGTGACACCGCTGTTGAAGTCATTCAGGACCCCGTCATCGTGGCGGGATCGGACGGCCGAATCCGCGATCTCAACCCGGCTGCAGAGGAGATGCTGCCACCGGATGCGGTCGACTCCTCGCTGTCGACCGTGTTCCCGCAACTGGAAGTTGGCGTGAGACATCCGATCACCATCGGCGGTCGGCAGTTCGATATTCAGGAGGATCCGATCACGGACCCTCGGGGAACCGACCGCGGACACGTGTTTCTTCTCCGAGACGTGACCGCCAGGGAGCAGCGGCAGGCGGAGTTAGAACGACGCGAGGCGGAGCTCAAGCGCCAGAACGAGCGCTTAGAGGATTTCGCCGGGGTCGTTTCTCACGACCTACGGAATCCGCTCGCGGCCGCGAGCGCGGCGGTGGAACTCGCCCGTCATAACGACGGTGAGAGCAAGGAGACGCTCGATAGAGCCGCAACTGCCCATGATCGGATGGACGAACTGATCGAAGGGCTGCTGTCCCTAGCGACTGCGGGCAAATCCGTCGACTCCGTCGACCGAGTGTCGATCGATTCGACCGTGCGCCGCGTCTGGTCACGACTCGAGACCGCAGATGCGACGCTGACGGTCGAGGGGTCGGACGCGACAGTGTTTGCAGACGGCGACCGGCTCGAACAGCTCGTCTCGAACCTGTTCCGGAACGCGGTTGAACACGCCGGTGACGACGCCGCCGTCCGAGTCGACATCGAGCGTCGTGACGACGGCCTCACACTTGCGGTCAGCGACGACGGTCCGGGGATACCACCGGCGAAGCGATCGCACGTGACCGAACGCGGCGTGTCGCTCGGTGACGGAACGGGTCTCGGTCTCGCCATCGTTGGCGACATCACAGAGGCACACGGGTGGACGCTCTCCGTCGGCGCGTCCGACCGCGGCGGTGCTCGGTTCGCAATATCGGGGATTGAGGCGGCAGATGACTGACCGCGAGTCCGAGAGTCGGCGGCGGCGATCGGGTCGTCAATACCGGGGGCGGCGAGCATGATCGTGACGCTACCTGCCGACGTTCTCCATCGGTACCAGCGGTTCTCGCGGTTTAATTCGCCGTACCCCGCACATGACGACGGGTGTGCGATCGACTTGTATCCAGCAAGCGAGTGGGGTATCTCTCCGGTCGCCGGAGTCGTCCGTGATACCAGGACCGTCGGCTGTCCGAATCGACCGTACGCCGCCGACACGGATCACCTCATCGTCGTCGACCTCGACGACGACTGGTGCCGGGTGGTCGGTGCCGAACTGGGAACCGTCGCTCGGATCCTCCACGTGATTCCGAGAGTCGCTCCCGGCGATCGGATCGCCGTCGGCGACACGCTCGGTCCGATGACGCGCTCGGGCTTCTTCGGCCAGTGGGTGGATAATCACGTTCACCTCGGCTTTCGCGGTCCCGGGACCGACCCACTCCGAGCAAGCGGATCGCTCCCGGTCGACGCCGACGTTGCGGTCGAACCCCTCTCGTGGGACGGGACCGGGGTCGTGATCGAGCGCGGATCGACACACGTGCTCCTCGATACACCCACGCATCCGGCGCGTGGGGAGCGTTTTGCAGCGATCGCGAGTGACGGTGGCATCCCGTTGGACGGCGGGCTCGCGCATTACGCCGGGGGTGGCGCGTTCGAATCGATCCCCGACGGAGCAACAGTGAAGCTCTTGGGCACACGAGTCGGAGCCGCTGCGAGTCGCGGGATCGCGTGGGACTCGGTGGACGTGCTCGCAAACGGCGAGCGAGTGGTAGGGTTGTCGCTGTTCGCGGCGAAGGATGCGAGATACGGGGCGAAGGTCGTCTGTCCGGACGGGGAGTTCACGGTCGGCGAGACCGTCTCAGTCGACATCGTTCCGAGCGATGACCCGATTCGACTCGGTGTCGGATAAGCCGGAGACTATCGGCCTCCGACCGAGGAATGGCGAGCAGCCGGCGCGAGATCAGCCCGCGGTGGTGCGCCGGACGCCGGCCTCGGCCACCGCGGGCGACACGTCAGGTCACGAGGCGGATGGTGCGGCATCTCTGATAAGAGATCGTCCGTACGCGATCGATTGCAACCTCCCGACGGTTGTCGCGCGTTTCGAGGGCTACAAGCCGGACCGCAGAGAGAAAGCCGTATGGACCAGAGTGATATCGCGGAGATGGAGCCGTTGCCGGCGGACGTGGTGGAGATCATCGAGCGGCGCATCGAAGAGGAACACGGGTACCTTTCGTGGCTGAACACCTCGGTCGACGTCGTCGAGCGCGGCCGGATCGTCCTCTCGATTCCGTTCGACGACAAGCTGACGAACGCGGATGGCGGCACCATCCACGGCGGCGTCGCAGCGACACTGATCGATACCGCCGGCGGAGTTGCACAGCGAACCGTCTTCGAAAACCCGTACGCCGGCGGCGTCGCCACCGTGAACCTCAACGCCAACTACCTCCGTCCGGCGACCGGTGACCTCCGGGCGGAGGCCGAGGTCGTCAGGTCCGGCGGCTCGATCGGCGTCAGCGATATGAGGGTCACCAGCTCGACTAACGGTGATACAGCCGAGGTGGTAGTCGGTCAGGGATCGTTCCGGCTGTTCCGCGAGTAGCCGGCCAGATCGGCGAGCAGATCATCGAGTTCCTCCGGGGCGGCGAGCGCGTCCGCAACTTCGGTAACGGGTCGTCGATCGGCCCGTGCCGGAGACGCGCGAACGGCGACCGGCTGCTCGCCGAGCGAAACAAACCCGCAGTCGAGACGCTCCGCGGTCTCCCGCAGTCCGAGACCCACGTCGGCGTCGCCGGCCAACACCTTTCGTACCGGACTCTCGAACGCGCGCACCGTGAGCCCGTAGCCGCCGATACGAGCCGTGAGCTCGGCCTGTGACTCGGATCGCTCCTCGGCGAGTTCGTCGAGCGCATCGTCGAAGCTCCGCCGGAGCCCGGAGTCGGGCGAGCGGTTGATGAACCGGAGGTCGCGGTCGACGAGCGAACCGAGCCCGTTCACGTCGTCCGGATTGCCCGCGGGAACGACGAGCCCCCATTCGCGGCTCCAGCCGCCGAGCTCGACCGTTTCGACCACCCGGTCAGTCGGTCCGGCGACCACCGCGAGATCCGGGACGCCGTCGCGTAACCGTCGCAGCCCCTCCCGTGAACCGACCGGGAGGTACCGCGGATTCCCCACCTGGTCGAGGAGTCGGTTCATCGCTGGATCATCTTCGCCGACGCCAAGCAGTGTCGGCGGACGGACGTCCGGAGAGAACAGTCGGACGGTGACGCGCTCACCCTCGTCGAGGTACTCGGTGTCCGGATCGACGGCGACGATACCATCGGCCTCGACGAGACTCGTCGTCGCGCCCGACCCCTTGTCGACTGGATAGACGAGCGGAAGCTCTTGATCCCCCTGGTCGTCAGTGTTAGCCTCGTCGAGGTCGAGCAGGCCGACCGGCATCAGTCGAAGTCGACCCTCGCCGTATCGTTCGCCAACGGCCATCTGACCGTCGATCGTCGCCGTCGCGGGCTCCGGCTGGCCGGCCGCCTCGCGGATCGCGGGCGCGACGAAGGTCCGGAAGATCGTGAGCGCCGACACCGGGTAGCCGGGGAGACCGACGTACGCTGACTCGCCGGTGCGCTCAGTGGTAGCGGTGCCGGTACTGCCGTCCTCGGCCTCGCTCCCACCGCGGTCAAGGCGCCCGACGAGCATCGGCTTACCGGGCTTGACGGCGACACCGTGGAGGAGCAGTTCCCCACGCTCTTCGATAACCCGATAGATGACGTCGACGGCGCTCGCCGAGGTCGACCCCGACGAGAGCACCAAGTCACACTCGTCGGCCGCTCGGCGGAGGAGCCGCTCCATCTCCGCGTAGTCGTCGCCGGCGTGCGGGTAGAGGACTGGCTCCCCGCCCGCCTCCGTCACGCCGGCGGCGATCGTCATCGAGTTCACGTCGTAGATCTCGCCGCGGGATGAATCGAGGGGCTCGCCGGGCCGCACCAGTTCGTCTCCGGTCGAGACGATCCCGACACGTGGCTTCCCTTCGACCGGCACCCGGTCGACGCCAAGCGCCGACAAGAGACCGATCTCGCGGGGTGTGAGACGTGTTCCGGGACCGAACGCCCGAGCGCCGGCCGCGATGTCCGCGCCTGCGCTCATCACGTGATCGCCGGGCGCAACCGCGGTCCGAATCGCGATCCGGTCGGGCGTATCGTCGCCGGCAGTCCCTCCGATCTCGTCGGTTCGCTCGACCATCACCACGGCGTCGGCGCCGTCCGGCATCACGGCGCCCGTGGATATCTCTGCACAGGTTCCGGCGTCGACTGTCACCGACGGCGTCGCTCCCGCGTGGACCGCACCGACGAGATCGAGTTTGGCCGGATCGGCTTCGTCGGCGCCGAACGTGTCGCGTGCGCGGACCGCGTACCCGTCCATCGACGCCCGGTCGAAGCCGGGCACGTCGATCGCGGCGTCGATACGTTCTGCGAGAACGCGCTCGCGCGCCTCGCCCAACGGAACCGTCTCCGGCTCCGGCGAGAGATCGAGCGAGGCGATCGCGTCGTGAGCCGCCTCGGGAGATGCGAGGTCGCGAAACTCCTTGCGATCGCTCATTCGGTCACCTCCCACAGCTCCACGTCGACGATCTCACCGGCGTCGAGTCCCTCTCTCGGCTCGGGGACCACGACCCAACCGTCGGCGAGCGCGACGCTCGACAGGATCCCAGAGCCGCTCGCACGGGTCGGCGTCGCAGACGGGAGCTCGTCGGTGACACCCGGGACGTCGGTATCGTCGTCGGAACGCGCGTCGGCCGCAGAGAGCGCCACCCGGGCGAACGTTCTGGTCCCGGGTTCGCTCGCCACTTTCCGGTCGAGGATGGCACGGCGTGTCGGGAACGGCTCTGCGGTGGTCCCGCCGACCCGCTTTTGAAGCGGTCGGAGGAACTGTGCGGCGTTAACGATACACGCGACGGGATAGCCGGGTAGCGAGACGATCGGCGTTCCCGAAGCCTCCCCGAGACAGACGGGGTGGCCCGGCTTGAGCGCGACGCCGTGAACGAGGACCGATCCGAGCTGGTCGACTACCTCGGGAAGAAGGTCCCGCTGGCCGACAGAGGAGCCTCCGGTGGTGACGACGATGTCGGCATCGAGTTCGGTCTCGATCGCGGCCGTCAACGCCGCCTCGTCGTCGGTGACCACGTCGCGGTACAGAGCCGTCCCGCCCCACCGCTCAACCTGCCGTGAGACGGTCAACCCGTTCGTCTCGATTACTTCTCCGGGACCGGGATCGGCCTGTACAAGCTCCTCGCCGGTCGGTATCACCGCGACGGTCGGGGGCTCAAAGGCGGAGACTGCATCGAGTCCGACGGATTTCAAGAGCCCCAGATCGGAGGGCCGGAGCGTATGGCCCCGATCGAAGAGTCGCTGACCCTCGGCGACGTCTTCACCGGCGTCACCGACGTTCTCGCCTGTCGCAACCGCGTCGAACGTCTCCACCTCGTCACCGACCGTCTCGACCTGCTCTATCATGACAACCGCGTCGGCTCCCTCGGGGAGCGCGCTTCCCGTGTGGACCCGCGCGGCCTCACCGGGAGCGACCGATTCGGCCTCGGTCGCCGCCGTCCGTAACACCGCCGGGGAGCGGTCGGACGCGCCGAACGTGTCCTCGGCGCGGACCGCGTACCCGTCCATCGCCGCCCGGTCGTAGCTCGGAACGGGGGCGGGCGCGTCGACCGGTTCGGCGAGGACTCGGCCGTCGGCGTCGGCCAACGGGACCGACTCGGTTCGACCGTGCGCGTCGGCCGCGTCGAGCAGCGTCGCCAACGCCTCGTCGACCCGCGTCCGTCGTTTGAAGCCGGCTTCGCGTCTGTCGTGGCTCATGATCGTTCGTTTCGTGTCCGCGTGCAAAAACCCCGCTCTCCGACAAGCCGGGTGGTGGATTCGTGCGTCGCCGCGTCAGGTTCAGACCACCCACGAGAGCGCTCGGCCGGCACGGTGGATCGCCTGAAAAGCGGCGACGCGAACCGATGAGACCGCCTCGGTGACGGCCCACTTCGCGCCGGTCGCACTCCGTTTCGCGCCGGTCCGTGCGTAATAGCCGGATTTACGCGCGGCGGCAACGACGTAGTGTTTCGCTGCCATCGGGACGGGTGCGCGCCGGCCGTTCACGGTCGTCGTCCCCTCGCGGATCGCGTCGAGGACGTCGTCAGCCGTAACTTCCGAGACGGAGTCGCGGCCCCCGATCTCGAGTTCGGTAAACGCGCGACCGACGTACTCCAGGTTGTGCGCGTCGCTGGCGGCGACGCCCGGATAGTCGTGTTTCGCGGCGAATCGCCGCGCGCGGCGGTTGCGATAGCCGGTGAACAGCCACGCGTTGAACACCTCGACCGCGTCGACCTCGTCGTTCGCGACGGCTGAATCGGGGGAGTCGTCAGCCCCGTCACCCTTGTCATCAGTGTTCGGAACGGGAATATTTCGCTCTCGGACGCCGTGACGCGAGCGTTGGAACGGATGCGGGACGATCGCGACGCCGCCGTGCTCGTGGATCCACTCGATCGTCTCCGCGTACGACTTTCGCCGGGGCGGCATCCGCTCAATCCCGGCGGCGAGCAGGTGGCCGTGGGCGGTCGATACCTCGACGCCCGGGATGCCGATCAGCCCGTACTCGTCGGCGATCGCCGCCGCTCGCTTCGACTCGCCGATCACGTCGTGGTCGGTGATCACGACTGCGTCAAGCCCGATGTCCGCCGCGTGTTCCAAGATGAGCTCGATCGGCTCGTGACCGTCGTAGCTGTCGTCCGAGTGGACGTGTAGATCGATGGAGACGGTAACGCCAGACACGCGGATGGGTAGCGCTCGGAGGTATATAAAGCCGGAGAGATCAGAACAACTCCTTAATCCGTCCGACGATCGAATCGCCTTCACTCGCCTCCGCTTCGGCCTTCCGCTGCTGCTGTTCGCGGAGTTCCCGAAGCTTTGCGGCCTGGTCGTCGGTTCCCTCGCCGCTTGCGGTCTTCGTTTCTCCGCCCTGTAACCCTTTCAGCTCGGAGACGGCGTCGTTGACGGTTCCGGAGGTCGTCCGCGTCTCCGTCGCGGAGCCGGCGAGCTGTTCGCGATCGATATCGACGTCGTCGACGGCGCTGGTGTCGAGTTCGAGCCGGCGTGTCTCAGCGCGCTCGACGCCGCCCCACGTCAGCTCCGCGTCCTCCAGCTCTCGCTCGATATCGGCGCGAACGTCGGCGTCGGTCACCGTCTCGTCGTCGACGCCTGTCGACGAGGCGCCGGCCGCCGCCCCGTCGCCCACGCCACTTCCGGTAGCGCCACTTCCGGTAGCGCCGGCCGCGACGCTGGCCTGCTCGACGCGATGAGCGACCAGTGCGCCGCCGGTCGCGGCGATGACGGCCACGAGTCCGACGGTGTAGACGGCGACGATCTGCGCGCTGTAATCCGGGGGAGAGACGACGTTCCAGTCCTGTGGGTACGCCCAGACGAACAGCCCGGTGCCGACGAGAGTGATCGCGGTTCCGACGCCCGCAAGGTAGAGCATCCGCCGATCGACCGGGAGGAGAACGACGACGCCGAGTAAGAGAGCCGGAAGCCCGACAGCGCCGGCGACGGCGGCGACCTGGCGGACCGCGTACGTCGAAAGCGTGTTCGTTGGGAGCGTCGCGCTGTAGAGGAAGACGACGACACCCATGAGTCCAAGCCCGATCCCGGCGAAAAAGAGCCCGAATCCGGCGTACACGTCGATCGTCCGGTCGGGGTCACCGACGTAGCGGCGGTAGTACCCCATGAGGGGGTTCTCCGCGTTCGGTTCGCTCATACTCGACGATTTCTCCGGAGTCTAATGATTGTTACCCCGAGCGTTTTTGAGGGATGGCGTTCACCATCCGCGTGATACCCGTGTCATCCGAGTGTCCTCGCTGCGGCTCATCGCTATCGACGTACGCGCTCGCCGGAGCGACGGCGGTCACCTGCGAGGACTGCGGTTACGCCGGCGTTGAGGCGGATCACACGGGAGAGCCACGGCTCGTCGAGAGCTGGGCGGACGCATTCGCACGGTTTCAGAAGGATCAGGAGTAACCATGCCGACGCTAGATATCACCGACGGCCACCGGGACCGAATCGAGACGCTGTGCGCAGAGTTGGCAGCGGCACACGCGGGTGC
>LKMY01000064.1 GCA_001564205.1 Nanohaloarchaea archaeon PL-Br10_U2g5 | reverse complement strand
TGAGCCCGACGCTCGACGAGCCGATCGGACTGGGATACCTCCACGAGAGTTACGCCGAAGCGGGCACGAACGTGAGCGTCGTCGTGCGCGGCGACGAGAAGCGTGCGCGGGTTATCATTCCGCCGTTTGTGGATCGGTGAGACACGAACCGCCTCGATCTATCCTGCACTGGTAGAAAGAGCCTGCAAGACGTAGCGCACACAGACAGCACTTTGACCGATGGCGGACTCAATCAATGGTGAGGCCGCCGATTTTAGCTCTGGCAACACCCTGATAAATTGTATGTTCGTCCACGCTACGGTCAGTACGGGAGAGCTATGTCTATCCGAGATCGCCGCTGGGTCTCCGCTCATCCCGAACGACACAACCGTTATTATATCTCCCCACTGTATTCATAACCATCTATGCGCATTGACAGACGGCAGTGGTTATTCAGACCCGCAACGACAGCGAACACGCGCTTCCCCGGGCGTGACACCGGTACCGGACAGTGAGTCGGCGTTTGTGGAGCACCCCGGGTGCCGCTATCATCACTGAACCCACCGCGGTGGCTCAAAGTCCACTAGGCAAAAAGGGCGTCCATGCGTACTAGCTTCAACATTCCGGACGACCTTCTGGCTGAGTTCGACGAAACCTGGCAGGCCGAGGAGTTGGATTCACGCTCGCGCGGGGTCCGCGAAGCGATGCAAGAGTATATCGAGAACCACACGAAGTTGGAAACGATCGAAGGCGATGTCGTCGTCATTATTGCGTTCGATTACGAACACGAAGCCGTGATCGAGGACGTTCACGACGTACAGCATCGATTTCAAGACGTGATCACGACCACGAATCATATTCACGAGGGTGAGTGGTGTCTCGAAACGATCTTTTGTAGCGGACCTGCGGAGCGCGTCCGCAAACTCACTTATCGTTTGCGTGATTTCGACTCGGTGAGTCGAGTTAAGCTGATGCTCCTTGCCGAGCACTAATGCGTCTGTGCGGATCCGTCGAAGAACTCCTCGTTGAGCGGGGTGGTGGAGTAGTTCACCGACCGAACATCGGGAACGGCGCGGACGGCGTTGACGAACGTCGATATCCCGTCCGTGGTACCCTCCAAAACGAATAGCTCCACGCAGTACTGATCTCCGGCGTGTGTATGAGTCGTTGTAGCGACGATCGTTTCGTGTTCGTGACGTATCCCCGTAAGACGTCGCTGGACCGCTGGTTGACAGTATTCAAAGGTCACGGTCACCGTGCAGACGTGGCTTTCATCGTCGATTTTCGGGTTTCGAAACTCTTCGAGTAACGTCCGTGTCCCCTCGCGAACAGCTTCACTCCGTCCGCTGTACCCGTGCTTGTCGACGAATGTGTCCACCCGGTCGAGAAGTGCATCGGGCATTGATATGCTGACTACGCCCATATATTAGCATACAAATTTACATTATTAGTTCTTGTTACTACTGCTGGCTTGAAACATAATAATTAATATTTTAGTGTCCCAGATTCATAATCTGAACGTGCTATCAAATACCGATCCGATCCCAGTAACGATCCTCAGTGGAAGTCTCGGCGCCGGAAAAACGACAACGCTCAATCACATACTCAGCACCGAACAGGAGCTGAACGCCGCCGTCTTAGTCAACGATATGGGCGAGGTGAACGTCGACGCCGACCTCGTCGAACGTGAGTCGGACCTCACACAGAACGACGACGAGATCATCGAAATGTCGAACGGCTGTATCTGCTGTCGACTCCGTGGGGACATGCTCGACGAGGTAGGGCGATTGGCCGACGAGCGAGACTTCGACTACCTCGTCGTCGAGTCGTCGGGAATCAGCGAACCGATTCCGGTCGCACAGACGTTTGCCCGCGGATTCGAAGACGCCGAGTTCGATCCGACGGGAATCTACGAACTCGACACGATGGTCACTGTCGTGGACGCGCACGGCTTCTGGAAGGGGTTCGACTCCGGTCACGCCCTCACTGACGACTCGATCGATCCGCAGGGTGATCGCGTCCCGGAAGAGGCGCTCATGGATCAGATCGAGTTCTGTGATGTCCTCTTGTTGAACAAGTGTGACCTTGTTCCGGACGACGAGCTCGAAAAGATGGAGGCGGTGTTGCGAGCGCTTCAACCGCGGGCGAAGATCGTCCGAACCGAACACGGCGCAGTCAACCCGAAAACGATCCTGAACACGGGTCGGTTCGACTTCGATCGCGCGAGCCAATCGGCCGGCTGGAAACGGGAACTCCAACACGGACATCACCACGAGTCGGCGTCCGAAGAACACGGCGTCACGTCGTTCGTCTTCGACGCTGATCGGCCGTTTCACCCCGAGCGTATCGTGAAGCTGTTCGCAAGCCTTCCAGACGGGATCATCCGCGCGAAAGGGTTCTTCTGGTCGGCCGGTCGCGAAGATGTCGCAATGGGACTTGATAAGTCCGGCCAGTCGGTCCGAGCCGGTCCGAAAGGAACGTGGATCGCCACGCTCCCGGAAGCACAACAACAGCGGTACTTTGCCGCCCGTCCCGGAATCGAAGAGAACTGGGACGAGCAGTGGGGCGACCGGGGGACGGAACTCGTGTTCATCGGCCGCGAGTTCGATCGGGAATCGCTCGTCAGGAAACTCAGAGAGTGCGTCCTCTCTGAGACGGAGATGGACGAGAGCTGGAGCGAGTATCCGGATCCATTCGGTCGAAACGAGCAGCGCGAACTCGCACTGGCCGACGATTGATGGCCGTCGACAAACGACCTCCCGTAACGATCCTCAGCGGTGGGCTCGGAGCCGGGAAGACGACTCTGCTGAACCACCTGTTGAGCGTCGGCGGTGAGCAGCACGACATCGCCGTCCTCGTTAACGATGTCGGAGAGATGAACGTCGACGCCGAGCTCGTCGAGAACGGCTCCGAACTTTCGATGGAAGACGGTGGCGTCACGGAGCTGTCGAACGGCTGTATCTGCTGTGGGCTCCAGAACGAACTGGATCAGGAGCTGCTGCGTCTCGCTTTCGGCGAGGAGTTCGATCACCTCGTCATCGAGGCGTCGGGCATCAGCGATCCGATCCCCATCGCTCAGCGGTTCGTGCCGCCGGCACGGGTCGCGACACTGTACGACCTCGACACGACCGTCACGGTGGTCGACGCCGCACAGTTCCACCGCGCGTTCGTCGACGGTGAGCCGATCAAGTCGACCGACGACGGCTCTCGGCCGCTCTCGGACCTGCTCGCCGAGCAGGTGGAGTTCTGCGACGTGCTCGTCCTCAACAAATGCGACCTCGTCACCGACTCGGAACGCGAGGCGGTCGAACGCGTGGTCGGAACGCTTCACCCCAATGTTGACGTCGTTCGGACGACCGAGAGCACCGTCGACCCCGGCGACGTTCTCGGAACCGGACGGTTTGATAGAGAAGACGCGAAACAGTCTGCCCGGTGGAAACAGGTGCTTTCGAGCGACCACGGGGGAGCCGCAGAGTCGGAGCCGAGCGGACACGGTACTGTGTCCGACCACGACCACGGTGAACACGAAGATGGCGATCATGACCATCTTCATCCGCCCGAGGAGTTCGGTGTCGATTCGTTCGTCTACGAGCGCCATCGCCCGTTTCATCCGGAACGATTCAGCGAATGGCTGCGCTCGTTTCCCGAGTCCGTCGTCCGAGCGAAGGGGCATCTGTGGGTCGCCGGACGCGAGCGATACGCGCTCGATCTGAGCCAAGCGGGCACGCAGACACACGTCGAAGTCAACGGTCGCTGGGCGGTCACAGTCCCTGAGTTTCAACGGGATACCTACCGGGAGTCGCGACCGGATCTCTACTGGGACGAGCAGTGGGGTGACCGCGAAGTGAAGCTCGTCTTTATCGGTGCCGGAATGGATGAATCGGCTATTATCGACGGCCTCGACGACTGTCTCCTCTCGGAGTCGGAAATGGAGGAGAACTGGGGGGAGTTCGAGAATCCATTCCCGGGAACGATAGAACGGTCTCAGCCACCGATGGAACAGCGTCTCGTCGTCGGTGAAGGACAGTGACGCGAAACAATTCTGAACTCCCACCGCCGCCAGATAGACGGACGACGGACGCCGACGGTCACGACTGCGTCGATCCGCTCGGCGTCGCCATCGTGACCGTCTCGTCCTCTCGAGGAACCGCGACGAAGCCGACGCCGTCCGATCCCAGCGGCGACGCGCTCGCGAGTATCCTCGCTGAGGCGGGGCACGTCGTCACGTTGCGGCGGATTATTTCTGACGACTACGTCCGGATCACGACCACCGTGACCGACTGCCTCGACCGTCCGGACGTCGATCTCGTGGTGACGACGGGCGGGACGGGAGTCACGGTCGACGATGTCACTCCGGACGCGGTGAGTGAGCTCTTCGACCGCGAACTGCCTGGATTCGGCGAAGCGTTCAGACGACTTTCTTGGGAGGAAGTCGGAACCCGTGTCGTCGCGACCCGCGCGACGGCGGGTATCGCCCGCGACGTACCGGTGTTCGTGTTACCGGGAAGCGAGAACGCGGTTCGACTCGCGACGACCGCGATCATCGTCAAGGAAGCTCCGCATCTCGCCGGGCTTGCGACCCGGTACACGGCCGGTGAAAGCGATGTGTAACGACGGGAGAAGCGTCTTGTATTTGGAGGGAACACCCCAACGGTGACGCTCTGCGGAATTGGACTGGGATTGGGTGTAACCGACCTACTCACGGTTCGCGGCGAGCAACGGCTTGAGTCCGTCGACGTTGTTTATCCGCTGGGGCGCTTGTCTCGGCGTGACAGGACCTCTCGACCTCGACACGTTCAAAACGAGATTCACACATGATCAACTCACCAACTGATGGGACGGAGCCCCCGTGTAACGGAAAAGAAGTTTCAAACCATCCCAACGACGAGCATCGAGCGCTTTTATCGCTCGTCGTCGGCTCGGTCGACAAACCGACGTGTACGATCTATCCGCCGGATGTCGCAACCCCTCACCGCTCAACGGTATGGATCAGCGCGACCGGCGACGCGTTTGTGGACCTCGACCACTGCCAATAAAAGCTGAAATTCTGAGGTTGGAGACGGCGGACGGGCATTCGACGGCAACGGCCCATGGAAATCGACGACCGAAGGGTCGCGTGCGGTGGCCTGTTGATACTCTATCCGGTGTGCAGGTCGATCCCCGATCCACGGTGGCACCGCCGGGAGGTGATCTTACGCATCGAGAGCAGTTCGAAGCGACGGCACGTTGATCTCTACCATCTGTTCGACCCACCCCCACTCCTCGTCCTGCCACGTTGATGTCGTTCCCTCTACCGGCGTGAGCGGTTCGGCATTCTCCACGTCGGTATTCTCGAAGATCATGTCGACCATCTGTGGAATGTCGACGCCCGGATCGGGCGCCTCGAAGGGGTCGTATAGCACAGTGTGGATGTTGTGCTCCTCGATGATCTCGATGAGACCGGCGATATCCTCGAACGACTCGGCAGCGTCCGGAGAGATTCCGACCGGCGTTCGGAGCTCGAACTCGTACCGTCGCTCGAGGTACTGAAACGCGCCGTGGCCGGCGAGGACGGCGATGTCGCGATCGGCGTCCTCGGAGAGCGACTCGAACGCCTCGTGGACCTCGTCCATTCGGTCGGTGTATGCGGCGGCGTTTTCTTCGTAGGCGGCGGCGTGCTCGGGGTCGAGTTCGGCCAACGCGTCTCGAATCCCACCGACCATCTCCTGACCGAGGACCGGGTCGATCCAGACGTGCGGGTCGTGAAACTCCGAAGCGCCAGTGTCGCCCTCTTCGACGACGTTGAGAGCGGCCGGCTCGGCGGCCGTGTCGTAGATCACTTCGCTATCTTCGAGCACTTCGAAGATCACTGCGGTGCGTCCGGTCTCGGTCCCGGTGAACTCCACCCGTCGTCTGTGAGCCTCGATCTCGACGATATCGGCGTCGCCGTCGGGAATCCGGGCGTCGATCTGGTACCGTTCGCCGTCGCCGAGCGGAACGACGCGGTCCTGGTCGTCTTTGATGACGAGTCCGACGGGAACGGTGGAGTCGACTGGTACGTCGGGGACGCCGCCGTGCCAGTGGTCCGTATGCCAGTAGCCGAGCTGGTCATCAGACCGAAGGTCGTAGATGTCGAATTCGTCGAGCCGGAGACTTTCTTGGGAATAGTCGTGCCCGCGGTCGAAATCTGGAAGCGCACCGGAGTCAAAGCCGATGAGCTGTGGTCCGAGCCCGTCAAGGAGGTCGTAGGTCCCGACGTCATCGTAGTCGCGTTCGAGTTCGGCGGCAACGTCTTGCGCCCATGAGAACTCGGGCGTGTCGAGATAGAGGAACGCGCTCGTGGAGGCGATATCTCGAGCGATGTTGCCGTCAGGACTCCACCCGTGTCCCATCTGTCCGACGGAAACTGGGTTTGTGAACTCGAACCGGTCTCCGGCGATCTGCTCGGCCCAGTCTTGGATGGTGAAAAACGCCGTGTAACCGGAGTGGCCCTCACCGTCACTCAGGCGATTTCTCGAGGAGAGACAACCAGAAACGGCACCAGCACTGGCCGCGGCGAGACCGGAGCGAAGGAGCGTTCGTCGCGTCGTGTTCATCTGTTATGCCACCCCGACATACATTTTATTTCTGACATTCGTATCGTTATCAACGACCGACAGCTGATAATCGGGCAATGACGTGCCCGTCATGGCACTGGCAGTTACAGTTGAAAAAGTCAGCAAGAAACCCGTGAGAGCGGAGCGCTCGAACGATATCGGCGCCGGCCGCTTCATCGTCTACTTCAATATTAACGATAGAGCGCTGTCTCGCCTCAAGCGCGTTGAGAGCGGCATCAAAATCAAGGCGTTCGGGCTGAAGCGCCTCTATAAGTATCGCTTCAACGGTCCAGTCCGTGAGGGAGGGGACTCTGTTGGCAGCTATCGCCGTGTCGATCGCCTCATCCTCATAAAAATACTCCGCTACCTCAGGACCGTCAAACGCCCGGACTCGTTCGCGGTCTGATTCAGTGAAACGCGTCACGATGAGAAAGATATCAGTTTCAGTCAGATTCCCAATTCGTTCGTATGCCGACGCAGACGCAAGCCTGTCTGGCGTCGCAACGACGAATGCCGTATCGATCTCATGGATCAATCGTTCAAACGCCTCGATACCGGCGTTCGCGTCTCGAATCGTCCATCGTATTTCGAGTCCGGTACTTGCGGGAGGCCGTTGCGTTGGATCGCTTTCGACGATGTCTGAAGCCTCTCCCAGCACTGCTACCTGCCCCCGACTCGAGAGTCGGTCCGCGACGAGCGAGGAGACTGTCGTTTTGCCGGTGCTGCTCTCCCCGAAGAATCCGATTCGGTGAGCCGTTCGGTCCCGTTTCGGCGGGTGATTCGAAGCGTGTATTGACATCTCGTGTTATTAAGTAGATATTCCTTCTTATTTATTCTTGCTATATCAAAAAGTAATCTTAATAAAACGGTCGAATGAGGATCTCCTACTCATGAGTGTGGAAACCGAGATCTGTTTTCCTTGAGCACTCTGTCCAAGAGACGCAGCCTCAGTCTTGTACAGCACTCCGAGCGGCATCTGAGATGTGGAGGACTTTCGATGGTCAGCGCGTAGCGCTCATCGACCGGTCATCTCAGTCGATATCACCTCACAAAAGGATCTCAACGGAGCCACCGGTCACGGCTCTCCTCTGACCTCTCCATCCTCGATCGCCGTCGCGTGAACGCGTCGGATCACCATGTACAGGTGCCAGTGGTCGACCTCTAATCGGTCAGCGACCCCGCACACCGCGTCGAGGTATCGGTCGTACGCGTCGACCGTCATCGGATCCGGGTACTGATCATCGAGGTCGGCTTGGAGGTGAGTATCGTCGGTCAGGGAGGCGACGACCGCCCACTCGCGCTCACCGACGACGAAGCACTCGTCCGGGGCGAGGAACCACAACAGCGCGGAGGCGACCGCGACGTCGACACCCGGAATCCGCGTGAGCGCATCGATCGCGCGGTGGTGAGGCGGAGTTTCGCCCTCCTCGTCTAACGCGTCGACCCCGTCCCACATCGCCCCGCGTAGCTCTCGGGGATCCGTGTCCCCGACCGCCGACTCGACCGCGCGTCGCTCCTCGTGGTCGATGTCGGTCACCGCTCGCCGGAAGTACCAGCGGACAACCCACTCGACGTCTCGGGGGCCGTACTCGCCGGCCCGGAACGCGGCCGGGAGCGATTCGATCGCTTCCTTCTCGACCGGGTAAAACGGGGCCGATTCGCGGTAC
>LKMY01000063.1 GCA_001564205.1 Nanohaloarchaea archaeon PL-Br10_U2g5 | reverse complement strand
CCCCGTTAGAGCGGTGAAGCTTACTGCTCGCTCGTCGCTGCGAGGTCGTCGACGGCGAAGCCAGGCTCCATGAGGAGGTCCTCCTGGCCACGCACGTCGCGTCCCTCACGCATCAGCTGTTTGAACGCCGACTGCGGTGAGAGGTCACCGATGAGCACGCCGCCGACAATCTTCCCGTCTTTGAGCGCGACGCGACGCCACTCGCCCTCGGCCGTGGTCGCCTCGACCGAGTCGTCGCCGAGCGTCGGGTGGCCAAAGGAGAGGAACGGGAAGTCGAAGTGCGTGATCGAGTACGAGGACACCCACTCGAACGCCTCGCTGCCGTAGTCGAGAATGTTGCGGGCGGCGATCGTCCCCTGCTCTTTGGCTGACCCCCACGAGCCGTTCTTCGCCTGCTCGCCGAGGATCAAGTCGTTGAACGTGGTGATATCGCCCGCAGCGTAGACGTTGTCGACGTTCGTGCGCATGTACTCGTCGACGACGATGCCGTCTTCGGTCTCGATCGGCGTGTCCTCGACCAGCTCCGTGTTGAAGTTGAGACCGATGGCGACGCCGGCGAAGTCGCAGTCGTAGCGCTCGCCGTTGGGGTCGACCGCGGCCTCAACGTGACCGTCGTCATCGACTTCGAAGCGGTCGACGCCGGAGTCGAAGACGGGTTCGACGCCGCGCTCGCGCATCGCGTCGTGCATGATCTCCGCACCCTCGTTCGAGAGGGCGTAGCGCCACCAGCAGTCGCCGCGCATCAGGTATTTCGCCTCGACGTTCTGTGCGCCACAGATGGCGGCGAAGTCGATACCGAGCAGTCCGGCGCCGACGATGACGGCCGTCTCGGCATTCTCGACGCTTTCCTTGATGCTGCGAGCGTCTTGAAACGTCCAGAAGTGGTGAATTCCGTCGGCGTCGGCGTTACCGACGGGAAGCTGTTGAGGCGTGCCGCCGACCGCCAACAGGAGCGAGTCGTACTCGAACGTCTCACCTTCGTGGGTGTGGACGGCGTCGCTCTCGACGTCGATGTCGACGACGACCGTGTTCAGCCGTAGGTCGACGTCGTGGTCGTCGTACCACTCTTCTTGGTGGATCGAGATGGGCGCTTCGGGGAGTTTCCCCTTCGCGTACTCCTTGATCAGGATCCGGTTGTAGAGGGACTCGCCCTCGTCTGTAAGAACCGTGATCTCGGCGTCAGGCGCCTCGTCACGGAGCGTCTCGGCCGCGGACGCCCCCGCGATACCGTCCCCGATGATCACGTACGAATCGCTCATAGTCGGCCGTTCGGATTCGGGGTTAATGTGGGTTGTCATCCGCGTTCGCATCGTGAGAATCGGCTCGCATCGCGAGCGGGCGGACGGGTCGCGTCACCGATGTCACGCCGTGACGCCACACATTCAAGGGTATCGCACCCCAACGAACTGTATGAAAATCCGGCAAAACATCCGCCACTGGGCCGCAAAGAAGGCGTTGACGACGCCAGTCATCGGCGATGTCGCCAATGACAAACTCGTCGATCTCCACACCAGCATCTTTCTGAATAAGGCCGACGAAGAGCGTCGCGAAGAGCGTCGCGACCACCTCGACAGCTTCTTCGACGCGACGATGGACACGTACGTCGCCGCCCTCCAAGCGGGATTCACGGAGGCAGAGGCTCGTGAAATCACGCACATCCAGGCGAACTTCGACTTCTTCAACTACGGCTGGACGGAGATGATGGAGATCCCGGGCGACGAGTTAGCGGAGCATTATCGACGATACGAGCCCTTCTTTGTCGATCACGAGATCACGATCGACGACCCGCTCGGAGCGTTCCGGCCGGTCGGCGGTGTCGCCGGCGCGCCGGCGACTCCCGAAAAGCTCGATACGCCCGAGTACAAGAACGCGCTGGCCGGCTTCGCCGACGACGTATACGTCGAGACGGACGACGGAGAGACGATCGTCGGCGGCGACACCGAGGAGCCGGAGGAGGTCGACCCGGCCGTCGCGCCCGGCCTCGACGAGGACGAAGCGAGCGCTTGAGGCGGGTATCGACGAGAGACACTCGGCTACGCCATTTTATTTATAAACCGTCGGCGACACCGACCAGTATGAACCGCGGGCAATCGTTCCTCCTCTTCCTCATCGCGTCGGTCTCTCTGCTGACGCTGTTTATCATCCTCCCGTTCGTCGAGTACGTGATCGCGGCGGCGATCCTCTCGTATATTCTGTTTCCGTTTCACCACCGCCTGTCGCGTCGTCTCCGTGAACGCGTCTCGAAACGGCTCGGCGGAATGCTCTCGGCGATCACGCTCATCCTCGCGACGATCGTTGCCGTGATCCTCCCGCTGGCGTACATCACGCTGGTGTTCATTCAAGACCTCACCGCGATCGCAGCGGGCGACAGCGACGTCGACGTCGCTGCGATCGAGGCTCGACTCGCGGAGCTGTCCGGTCAAGAGGTCCAGATCGAGACGCTGCTCGAAACGGCGGGGAATACCCTTTTGAGCACGCTGTTCGGTGGCGTCGGCGGCATTCTCTCCGGCGCGCTGCGCGCGTCACTCGGGCTCACGCTGGCAGCGTTCCTCGTCTACTACACGCTGATCGACGGCCGCTCGTTCGTGCGCTGGCTGCGAATGACGATCCCGCTACCGGCGGACGTCATCGACGATCTCTTCGAGAAGGTAGACGCGACGACCCGCGGAGTCGTGATCGGTCACATCTCCGTCGCTCTGTTACAGGCAGTTATCGCCGGGGTTGGCCTCTGGGTCGCCGGGATCCCGAACGTCGTCTTCTGGACGTTCGTGATGGCCGTGCTGGCGCTGTTGCCGCTCATCGGGGCCTTCCTCGTCTGGGGACCAGCCGCGATGTACCTCGTCATCATCGACGAGGTGACCGCCGGGATCCTGCTGGCGGTGTACGGCATTGCTGTCGTCTCGATGGTCGACAACTACGCCCGCCCGATCGTCATCGACCAGCAGGCGCACATCAATCCGGCGATCATCCTGCTCGGCGTGTTCGGCGGGATCTATTCGATCGGCTTCACCGGGCTCTTCGTCGGTCCGATCGTCATCGGCGTGCTCTCTGCGACGCTGGAGACGTTCCGCGAGAAGTACGACGCGATCTAAGAACGGGTCAGTGACGCCGAAGCGAGGACATGTATGGCACCCGTTGCAGCACCGTGAACGCCTTTTAAGCGGTTTGGCGGCGTACGTCCGCGCATGGCACCCGCGTCACTCGCTCGCTTGTCCGAGCGTCGAGACCTCCTCCTCATCGCGGCCGCGGCGGTCGCCGTCAACCTGATCGGCGCGCTCGGCGTCCCGTTCACGGCCACCGAGAGCGCGTGGTTCGCGGCGCTCGAACTCCCCTCGTACTACCCGCCGAACTGGGCGTTCGGCGTCGTCTGGCCGATACTGTACGCGATGATCGGCGCCGCGGCGGCGCTCGTGTACCTGGCCGGACGGAACGGCACGGCGTCGTCCGGTCGGGTCCGAACGGCGCTCGGACTGTTCGCCGTTCAGCTCGTCGTCAACGTCGCGTGGTCACCAGTTTTTTGGGGGCTCGAACGCCCGGATCTGGGACTCGTCGTCCTCGGCGTGCTCTCGGTGCTTGTCGTCGCGACGGCGGCCGCGTTCGCGCGCGTCGACCGGCGAGCCGCCCTCCTCTTGGTCCCGTACTTCGCGTGGGTCTGTTTCGCGACCGCGCTCAACTACGGTATCTGGGCGCTCAACTGAGCCGACGGCGCGCGTCAGCTGTCGGCGTCTCCGTTGTCATCGAGCCGCTCCGCGATGAACCGTCGTTCCTCGGGATCGAGGTCGCGAGCGGCGTCGCGAAACGCTCGTAATCCGGCGCGGTAGCGAGCGTCCAGGTCGTCCGAGGATGCGGGAGCGGCCGCCGGCCGCTCCAGCTCCAACTCGGCGAGACCGGTCCGGTCACCCGTGTACGCGAAGCCACATTTATAAAGAGCCGCGTAGGCGAACGGGTTGTTGACCGCGATCCGCACCCGTTCGAACCCGTCCTCCGCGAGCCGCGAGACGGTCTGGTCGACGAGCCGTGGCCCGAGCCCCTCACCGCGACGCGCGGCGTGGACGGTGACGTATCGGAGCCGACAGCAGTCGGGATCGCTCCGGTCCGGCGAAAAAGAAACGGCCGCAACCACGTCGTCGTCGAAGTCGCGCTCGTCGGCGGTCGGTGGTAACGATCGCTCCGGGGTCCACTCCGGAACCGCAGGCGAGCCGTCCGACGTTCTGAGCGCTGCCTTCCCCGGCTTCCCGACGACGAACTTCCCCGCGTACGCGAAGGCCCGGTAATCGAGCCGTAGCGTCGTTCCCGTCCCCGTTCCGCCGAGGAACGCGTACTCCATAGCGGGTGGTACGCCGTCCATATATAAATGCACACAGGCCACCGGCGTCCGACGCACGCGGGCCGGCGACCGCGTCGAGACCACTTAACCCGCTCCGCGACCGAGAGCGACCATGCATGGTGTCGGCGACGTTCGATTCTTTGACCGGATGGCTCCGCTGTACGACCGAATCATGCCGCCGGCGAAGGGGGAGACGCTGGCGGCCGGACTCGGTCACGCCACGCGACCGATCGAGAGACTGCTCGACGTCGGCGGTGGCTCCGGTCGGGCTGCGGTCTCGCTGACCGGGCCGGATATCACCGTCGTCGACGTCTCGTTCGGGATGCTTCGTCGCGCCCGCGACGCTCGCGGACTCTCCGGTGTCGCCGGTGACGCCGGTCAGCTCCCGTTTCGAAACGCGAGCGTCGACGCGATCACGATCGTGGATGCGTTCCACCACCTACCCGATCACGACGCCGCGCTGCGTGAGGCCGCACGGGTGATCGCGCCCGGCGGTGCGCTCGTGATCCGGGAGTTCGACCCGACGCATCCGCTCGGCCGCGCGCTCGTCGTCGGCGAGCACGCGATCGGGATGGGGTCACGGTTCCACGCACCCGACGGGCTCGCGGAGACCCTCGACGGTGCCGGGTTCGACCCGCGGATCGCGGAGCGCGGCTTCGGCTACACGGTCGTCGGCGTTCGGAGAGAGTCGTGAACTCAAACAAAAAAAGCGGAGTGCACAGCGCTCGGGCGTTAATCGTGACTGTGGCTGTGTGCGCCGTGATCGTGGGTCGCGCCGTCGTGATCGTGTGACTCGTCGTCGTGGGTGTGGTCCTGTCCGGCGGGATCGGTCTTGCCGAGCACCTCCGCGCCCTCGCCGTCGATCATGTCCATGTTCTTCAGGTTGTCGCGCTCCTCGAAGTCGGCGACTGCCTCCATCACGTCCGCTTGCGTGATTTTCATGCGGTCTTCGGTGAGCGCGCCGAGGACGGCCTCTCGAAGTACCATCCGGAGGTCCGAGCCGGTGAGCCCGCTCGTCCGGTCGGCGACCTCGTCGGGGTCGAAGTCGGCGATCTGCATCTCTCGGGTAACGACGCGGAGGATGTCCGCGCGCATGTCGCAATCGGGTTTGGGGAAGTTGACGATCTCGTCGAAGCGCCGCCACGCTGCCGCGTCGAGCTGGTCCGGGTGGTTCGTCGCGCCGATGAGCAGCACCTCGTCACGCACCAACGAGACCTCGTCGATCGATTTGAGCAGGGTGTTGACCGCGCGTTTCAGGGCGGCGTGCTCGTCGGATCGCCGCGTCTTCGCGACCGAGTCGAACTCATCGATAAAGAGGATACACGGCGAAAGCCGTTTGGCGACCTCGAACGTCTTCTCGACGTTTTTGGCCGTCTCGCCGAGGTATTGGCTCGTGATCATCGACATCTTCACCTCCACGAGCGGGATTCCCAGCTCGTGTGCGAGCGCCCGCGAAACCGTGGTCTTCCCGGTGCCCGGCGGGCCGACGAACAGCAGCTTCCCGATCTCACGGAGCCCGATGCTCGCGAGGTACTCGCGGTGTTCGATCGCTTTGACGATCTTCTGAATCTCTCCCTCCTGATCGCCAGTGAGCACGAGATCAGCGAGCGTCATCTCGATCTCTTCTGGCGCGCGCACGTTGACGAGATCGAGCATCTCGTCGTCGTCGTCCTCGTCGAAGTACTCCTCGAGGAGGGCGTCGATCCAGACGCGGTCGGCCTGTATCGGCCGGGTGTCCGCGCGCGCCTCCTCGTGAGTCACGGGAGCGTCGAGGTCGTCCGCGTTCTCCAGCGCGGCGACGATCGTCGGATTGGCTCCGATTCGATCAGCGTCGGCGTGGTCGTGATACCACTCTAACGCCATCGCCGGCTGAGTCAAGGATATCTCTCCGGAGAACTCGGTCTGCTGGGTGAAAAGCAGGTCTGAAATCGCGTCCCACGGGTGTTCCACTCCTGTGGCGGTACGGGTCAAGGCGCCAGTTGCCTTGAGCGGCCGCTCGACACCGCCCGGAGCATCGTCCGTGGCGTCGTCCGACCAGAACACCTGCCGGAAGCGCGGCGGCAGGTCATTCTCGTCGAGGTCGCGGTTCTCGGTGTAAAGGTGCGTCGTCAACACGAACTCGACAACGTCGAGCGCCGGGTCACTCATCCGCGCGAAGTAGCCGTGGCACGCGGTTAAGCGCGTCGAACCGCGCGCGTCAGACGACCCTCGGAAGGCGTCACGATGTCAGTGGGACACGGGTTGGGCCCAACGGCGTATCGAACGCTTATTAGCCCTGGTGTTCGACCTATCTCGCATGAGCTCCGAGGACGCGGCCGTCTCCGACCCCGTCGGAGAGGCCGAGACCGACACGGACCACGAGAACGCGCTGCAGGACGTGATCGCCGTCGATCCCGACGACACCGAACAGGGGACAGTGAACCGGCTCGACGCCCACACCGGTGACGGAATCCGTCACCGGGCGTTCACCTGTCTCGTATTCGACACGGAGGGGCGAATCCTGCTGGCCCAGCGCGCCCCGACAAAGCGACTGTGGGACGGCCACTGGGACGGCACCGTCGCCTCCCACCCTGTCGAGGGACAGTCACAGGAAGACGCGACAGAACAGCGCTTAGAAGAAGAGTTGGGCATCTCGCCGGACCAGTACGATGACCTCCGCGTCACGGACAAGTTCGAGTACAAGCGCTACTACCCGAACGAGGGTGTCGAGTGGGAGGTCTGTGCGGTGCTGAAGGTCACCCTCGACGACACCGCGCTCGACCCGGACGACGAGGAGATCGGCGGCATGCTGTGGGCCGACTACGACCACCTCCACGAGAACCCGGCGTTATACCGGCAGCTTCGACTCTGCCCGTGGTTCGAAATCGCGATGCGACGCGACTTTTCCTGAGCGCGGCACATCGCTGCCGCTCCCGAGCGCGGTCGGGGGAACCCAATCGCCGCCGAAGCGGCGAGTTGAAGACGGTCCCACGAGTTGTTCCGGTATGACCGTCGTCGTCGTGTTAGCGAAGCCGCCCCGCGAGGGGCTCGTCGCGACCGGGCTCGCGGAGTCGACGCCGCTGTCGACTACCGAGGCCGCCGAACTGTACGAGGCGCTGTTCCGCGACGCCGTGCTCGCGGTCGAGCGCTCCGGTGCCGACCTCCTCGTCAACTACCCGGTTGACGACGATCTCCCCGCCGAACACCGCACCGAGACGAGCCCGGAGGCTGAGCTCCGAACGCTCGTCGCCGACACCCTCGGCGGCACCGGCGACGTCCGGTTCGAGCGGCAGGTCGGATCGTCGTTCGGTGCGCGCGCGGGCAACACGGTTACTCACCTGCTCCGCGAGGAGGGGGCGCGGTCCGTTGCCGTCGTCACGCCCGCCGCACCGCTGCTCTCGCGGACGATAATCGATGCCGCGGCGATGAAGCTCCGGACGAACGAGGTCGTGCTCGGCCCCTCCACCCGGGGGCGGACCTACTACGCGGGGTTCACCGAGCCGATCGACTTCGAGGGAGCCTTCGAAGCGCCGAGTCTGCCGACGCTCGCGGCGCGCGGGCGAGATGCAGGCCTCGATGTAGAGTTCGTCGAGTCCTCTCCGTCGATGGTCGACGGTGACGACCTGCTCGACGCGGTCCCGCTGTTGCGCGCGCGGTTCGCAGCCGAGCGAGTCGTCCCCGACTACACCGCGGCGTTCGTCCACGAGAACGGGTTGGACGTGGTCGTCGAGGACGGCGAAGCGCGTGTCATTCGCGACTGATCGAGGGTGACAAGATCCGCTACGGACGCGTGACAGACGCGTCGACAGTGCCGATCGACTCGACGACTGAGCGCACCGAATCGCCCGGCTCGATCGGCTCTGCACCAGGTGTGCCCGTACTGAACAGATCTCCGGGTTCGAGTGTCATCACCTTGGAGTGGAACGAGACGATCGCTTCGGGCGGGAACAGCATGTT
>LKMY01000062.1 GCA_001564205.1 Nanohaloarchaea archaeon PL-Br10_U2g5 | reverse complement strand
TCCGGGAAGTCGCCGGTCGGCCTCGCGGCCGCCGCCGTCTACGCCGCGGCGCTGCTCACGAACGAGAAGACGACACAGGCCGCCGTCAGCGAGGTCGCGGACATCTCCGAAGTGACTATTCGCAACCGGTATCACGAGCTGCTCGAAGCCGAAGACGGTCTCGTCGCCTGAGAGCGTTTACGCCACCCATTGTATAACCGGCGTCCGGCGGACATGCACAGCTAAGTCCCCGGCCGCGGAACGCCCGCGTATGTTCGAGGAGTTCGTCCTGACCGCGAGCACGGCCGACCTCACCGAGGAGCCGCGGGCTCGCGAGGACGCAGACGCCGTGGAGTTCCGGCTGGACCTGGCGGCGGACCCGCTCGCACAGCTCGACGACTACGACGGCGAGCTTCCGTTACTCGTCACGAACCGCGCCGCGTGGGAGGGCGGCGAGGCCGACAGCCTCGACAGGTTCGACGCGCTCTCGTCGGCCGTCGTCCACGAGTCGGTCGAAGCGGTCGACATCGAGCTTGCCGCGCTTCGCGGAAACGCGCCGGAGGGAGAGCAATCCCACGCGACCGCGCTCCGTGAGACCGCTCGCGAGGATGGCGTCGACGTGGTCGTCTCCGTCCACGACTTCGAATCGACGCCCGAGCCCGAGACGCTCGGTGAGCTGTTGGCGGACGCCGCGAGCGAGGGCGACGTGGGGAAGCTGGCGACGACCGCAACCGCGAGAGACGACGCCCTGGCGATGATCGAAGCGACTCACGAGGCGACCGCGGCCGGCCATCGCGTCGCGACGATGTGTATGGGTGAGGCCGGACGACACACCCGCGCCGTGACGCCGGTGTACGGCTCCCGGATCGGGTACGCGCCCGTCGACCCCGCAAACGCGACCGCACCCGGCCAGTACCCGCTCGTGACGCTCCGGCGGCTCGTCGACGGGTTGCAAGCGGACGAGACAGAGCCTGTCGAGTAGCGAGAGCCGAAGTCGCGCGAGAGCGACTCGCCCGCCGCGACCGCAAGCGATTTTCGGCACACCCCCGTAGCCCGGTACATGTCACAACGAGACCAGCAGGTCGACGCGCCGGCCCGCGACGGGATGCCGATGCTCGGACTCGGCACGTGGGAGAACGACGACCCCGCGCAGTGTACTGAATCCGTGCGGACCGCGCTGAACGCGGGGTACCGCCACGTCGACACCGCCCAAATATACGGCAACGAGGCCGCAGTCGGGGACGGAATCGCCGCAGCCGACGTCGACCGCGAAGACGTGTTTCTCGCCTCGAAGGTGTGGATAGACCAGCTCGCACCCGGAGACGTGATCGACTCGACCGAAGAGAGCCTCGACAAGCTCGGCGTCGACTCTGTCGATCTCATGTACGTCCACTGGCCGGCCGGGAAGTACGACCCCGCGGAGACGCTGCCGGCGTTCGCCGAGCTTCGCGACGAAGGGCTGATCGATCGGATCGGCGTCTCGAACTTCGAGCCGGAGCACCTCGACGCCGCGACCGACGCCCTCGGCGAGACCCCGTTCGCGAACCAAGTCGAGATGCACCCCCTGCTCCGACAGGAAGCGCTCCGCGAGTACGCCGACGACAACGGCGTCGAACTGGTCGCCTACTCACCGCTTGCCCGTGGCCACGTCCTCGACGAGCCGGAGCTGATCGCCATTGCGGAGACGCACGGCGTCAGCGCGGCGCAGGTGAGTCTCGCGTGGCTCCGCGAGAAGGGCGTCACCGCGATCCCGAAAGCGACCGGAGAAGATCACATTCGAGACAACCTGGCGAGCCTTGAGCTCGAGCTTGACGACGAAGACGTGGCGGCGATCGACTCGCTCGGTCGGACCGATCGCCAGCTGAATCCGGATTTCGGTCCGGACTGGTAGCCGAAATGAAACGGCGGCGGCTCAGTACCGATACAGCGACACGATCGCCGGAAGCTTCCCGTACATCCAGATCGCGACGGGGATTCCGACGATAGAGAGCGTCAAGGCGTACGCGATAGCCATCCAGATCGCGCTCGCCCACCAGCCGACGAGGACGAACCAGACCGCTCGAATCGGGAGGCTTCGCTGGTCTCTCGACCGAACCGTCCCCCCACCAGAACGACTCACATACGTTCGTGTTGGAGGTTTCAGCGACAACACCATCGGTACCATGTTGATCATTTTGATCCCGATCGGGATCGTGACGATCAAGACGAGGAAGACCCACGCGACGCTCAGCCAGACTCCGGTCGCCCACCAGCCGACGAGGAGAAACCACGCGGCGCGCACGACGATCGACCGGTCCTCGGAGACGAGTCCCGGCTCGTTCGAATTCATACGACCCTTACGGAAGAGACGGATAAAACGAGGCGGGTGTCCTCGGAGACCCGGACGACGCGCCCATTCCGGCGGGGGTGACGCTCGTTCTCGCCCGATCAGACGTACTCCGCGAGAAAGTCGACGATCCCGCGGTACGCCTCGATGCGGTTCTCCAGCTTCGCGAAGCCGTGGCCCTCGTCGTCGAAGATCAGCTTGCGGACGGGGACGTCCTGTTTGCGCACCTCCTCGACGATCTGTTCGGCCTCACCGACAGGCACCCGCGGGTCGTTCGCGCCGTGGAGCACGAACAGCGGCGAGTCGATCCGATCGATGTTGTTGATCGGTGAGATCGATTCGAGGAACTCGCGGTCGTCTTCGAGCGAGCCGTACTCTGCCTCGCGAAGCTCGCGGCGCCAGTCGCCGGTGTTCTCTAAGAACGTGACGAAGTTCGCGATGCCGACGATGTCGACGCCGGCGGCCCACAGCTCGGGGTGCTCCGTCAGCGACGCGAGTACCATGAACCCGCCGTAGGAGCCGCCCATGGCGACCACGCGGTCGGGGTCGACTTCGGGATGGTCGTGGAGCCACTCGACGCCCGACCGGACGTCTTCCACCGAGTCCATCCGCTTTTCGACGTCGTCGAGCCCGGAGTACGCCTTTCCGTACCCCGACGAGCCGCGGACGTTCGGCTCGAAGACGGCGTACCCGTTGTTCAAGAGGTACTGCTTCACGGACGCGAAAGAGGGCCGGCGCTGTGACTCAGGGCCGCCGTGGATGTCGACGACGACCGGATAGCCGCCGTCGGGCGTCTCCGTCTCCGGCACGGAGAAGAACGCGGGGATCTGTCGACCGTCGAACGTCGGGTAGTGGACGAGCTCGGGCTCGACGAACGTCTCCGGCGGGATTCCGGCGGTCGACGCGGTGGTCCAGCGCTCCGTCTCGCCCGTCGTCGCATCGACGACGTAGACGTTCGCGTTGTGAGCGCTTCCCGTCGCGGTGATCGCAAACTGGTCCCCGTCTGGCCCGAAGCTCACCCCACCGGCGACGCCAGTGGGGAGTTCGGGCTCGGGAAGGGGATCGATCCGGTCCGGCCCGACGAGCTCGCCGACCGTCAGCCGGGTGTACCCGTCGACGTTTCGCGAGTAGACGAGCCGGCGAGACTCCTCGTGGATCGCGACGCCGTCGACGTTCCAGCCGTCGCCGCCGCCGGGCGTTTCGGGCGCGTCGTCTTCGCTGGGATCGTCTTCTCCGGAGGCGATGACGGTGAAATCGTCGGTCGCGAGGTCGAGCCGCTCCAGTCGAAGCGTGTCGCTGTCGCGGTCGGTGACGAGGTAGATCGACTCGCCGTCCGGTCCCCACTCCGGGCTGCCGTACCGGGTATCGCCCTCGTGTGGCGTGTGGTGGATCAGGTCGCCGCTCGCGAGATTGAGCGTGTACACGTCGTGGTCGAACGACGACTGCGCCTCGTGGACGATCAGCCGGTCGTCGCTCGGCGACCAGCCGGCGACGGAGAGCCAGCCGTCACCCTCGTGGACGAGCGTCGCGTCCTCGGCCCTCTCGGTGCGTCCCTGCACGTACACGTCGAAAACGGCCTCGTCGCGGCGGTTGGAGGCGAACGCGAAGCGGTCACCCTCGCTGTCCCAGCCACCCCAGCGATGTTTCGCGTCGGGCATTGCCGTCAGCGACGTGATCGCGCCGGACTCGTAGTTGAGCAGGTACAGCTGTGCGCGCTCGTTACCGCCGTCGTCCATGCCGAAGACGGCCTCCGCGCGCTCGGGGGAGGAGTCGACGAAAGAGACGGACTCCTCGAAGAACGTGTGTTGTTCGGGCCATCCCTGCGGCTCGCGGAGGGACCACACCTGCCCGGTGCCGGTCGTGTTCAGCAGGAAGGAGAGCCGTCCGTCGGGTCCCAGGTCCGCCCCGCCGGCGCTGCGAACGTTGAGATAGCGTTCGATATCGTATCGGTGCATGAGGTCCGATTCCGTCCGTAGTGTGAAACCATTTCGGGTGCCGGAGCCGTTCGGGCGGGTCTCGCCGCCCTCGGGACGTGGTCCGCTCGGCTCACTGCCCGGAGCGTCCGCGTCCCCGCCACGATGCCGTGTCTTTTTATTCGCCCCAATCGTCCGGTCGGCGTATGCGCGTCGCGTTCGTTTCGCTCTTCGTTCCCGGCCATGGCGAGACGCCGGCTCGGACCCGGACGCGACGAGTCGCCCGCGGGCTCGCCGACCGCGGCCACGACGTGACGTGGCTCTGTGCCCGCTGGTGGGGTGGCGACCACGACACCTTCGAGGAGGACAAGATCACGTACCGCTCGGTGACCGTGGAGCCGTCGCCGTCGGCGTTCGCGGCCCGGCTCCCGCTTGCGCTCCGCCGGGTCGCTCCGGACGTGGTTCACGCGGTCAACACCCCGCCGACACCCGGACTCGGCGCGACGGTGGCCGGGACGCTGTCGCGGACGCCCGTCGTCGTCGACTGGTGGTCTGACCATCCCGCGGATTCTCGGCGCCGCTACCGCCTCCTCGCACGAAGCGCGGACGCAGTCACGACGCCCTCTCGAACGACGAAGACGCAGGTCCGCGAGTACGGCGCCGCGGGAGCCGACGTGCGAGTGCTCCCCGAGAGCATCGATTTCGATCTCGTCGCCGACGCCGATATCGACGACCGGTTCGACGCCGTCTACTCCCGACGGCTGGACCGCCACGCCAACGCCGAGACGTTTTTGCTCGGACTCGCGGAGCTCCGCAGACGCGACTGGACCGCCGCCGTCGTCGGCGACGGGCCGGAGCGCGCTCGGATCGAGTCGATGGCGAGCGATCTCCGGATCGACGACCGAGTCAAGTTCCTCGGCGCCCTGCCGCTCCGCGAACGCGTGGCGCTATGTAAGGGAACACACGTCGTCGTCGCCACGGCGACCTGGGAGACGTTCGCGACGGAGCTGCTGTGGGCGCTCGCGTGCGGCTGTGTCGCGCTCGTCGAGTATCAGGCTGACTCCAGCGCACACGAGCTCGTGGAGGGGCGCAAACGCGGGCGGCTCGTCACGAGCCCGGCAGAGCTCGCCGACGAGTTCGTCGCCGTCGACGACCTCGAACGCCGCTCGCTCGACCGCGACTTCGCGAGCTACGACCACGAGGCGGTGTTGGATCGATACGTCGACGCGTATCGCGACCTCTTAGAAAAGTAAAGGAGCTCCCGAGGAGAGAGATTACTCTTCCCGGGTGATCGTGCCGCCGTATTTCATGAAGACGAACGCGAGTCCGAGCGTGCTCACCATCGCGATGAACGTCGCGATTCCCAGCGCGCGAGCGCCCTGTGGAACGAACACGCCACCCCCCGCCCCACCGCCACCGGCGTCGACGGTGGGAACGTCGTCGCCGACGGCGATGCCGCCGAACATGTTGACGCCCTCGTGTGGCGCACAGACGTAGGACGTAATTCCGGCGTCCTCCTCGGTCACCTCGTACTCGTACGTGTGGCCCTCGTCGTCGACGGGGTCGCCACTGTCGAGGTCTGCTTCACCCTCAACGGTGACGACGTTGTGTGCGCCGCCGGCACCGGTCCACTCCCACGTGACCGTCGTCTCCGGATCGACCCACAACAGCGTGGCGTCGAACGCGAGCCCGTCGTCGTCGGCCCCGACCGTGACGGTCACTTCGTCCTCGCCGCGGGCGTCCTCGTACGTGCCGAGGTTCCCACCGCCGGCCTCGCTCGGCCAGTCCGGCTCTTCTTCCTGTGCGGCTGCCGTCCCCGCAGTCGCCGTCGCCGCTCCGGCGGCCGCGGCCGCCCCGCCAGCGGTCCGCATGAACGTGCGCCGAGAGACGTCGTCCGTACTCATACGGCGTGGTTTGTGATGGGTGGTAGTGAATATGTTGATCCGAACGTGGTGCGGGGACGGTCCGCCACCACCGTGAGCAGCCGGCGATTTGAGAGTTTTTAAGCCGGCCGGAGTCCGTCGTTTCGGTATGATCCTGTCGGACGCCGACATCCTCGACCGTCTCGCGGACGGGGATCTCGTTATCGAGCCGCTGGCCGACGTCGACCAGCAGGTCCAGCCCGCGAGCGTCGACTTGCGCCTGGGCGAACGCTTCTTGGAGTTCCAGCGCACCAACATCCCGTGTATCCACCCGACCGAGGCCGACGAGGTCGGTGAGTACGTCACGGAGACGACCGTCGCCGAGGGCGACGAGTTCATTCTCCACCCCGGCGACTTCGTCCTCGGAACGACGACCGAGCGCGTCGAGATCCCCGACGACCTCGTCGCGCACGTCGAGGGGCGATCGTCGCTCGGTCGGCTGGCAATCGTGGTGCATGCCACTGCCGGTTTGTGCGATCCCGGGTACCACGGGCAGATCACGCTCGAGCTGTCGAACCTCGGCACCGCGCCGGTCGCGCTCTCGCCGGGCATGCGCGTCTCACAGCTCACGTTCACGGAGCTGAAGACGCCAGCGGACAGGCCGTACGGATCCGAGCGCGGCTCGAAGTACCAAGACCAGGACGGACCGCAGGCCTCGCGGATCGGCTCCGATCCGGAGTTCTCGGGGGACTCAGCGTAATGCGGTTCATCGAAGAGATCGTCGTCGACGAGTTCCTCCCGACCGTCCGCGCGATGTTGGCGGAGGACCTCCGCAAGCGGGGGTTCACACAGCGAGAGGTCGCCGACGCGCTCGGGATCTCGCAGTCGGCAGTGTCGAAATACGCGCACGGCGACGTCGCGCGACACGAGCGGATCGTCGCCGACGAGCGCGTGCAGGACCTGGTCGACCGGATCAGCGAGGGGCTCGCAGCCGGCGATATGAGCCCGGTCGCGGCGCTCATCGAGATCGAAGTGCTGATCCGTCAGCTAGAGGAGGGCGATCTGCTCGCCGATCTCCATGAGGAGGCGATGCCGGCGCTGTCGGACACCGACGTGGAGTTCTCGGTTCACGACCCGAACAGCGGGCTCCGCGAGCGCGAACGAGTTCTCGGCTCGGTTCGCAGGGGACTCCGAACGCTGACGAACGCCTCCGGCTTCGCCGCGCTCATCCCGAACGTCGGCGCCAACGTCGCTGAGTGTCTCGCCGACGCCACGACTATCGACGACGTGGCGGCGGTCCCCGGAAGGCTCGTCGACGTGAAAGGACAGGCGATGGTGCCCGGAGAACCCGAGTTCGGTGTGAGCGAGCACGTCGCTACGGTTCTGCTCGCCGCGCGCGAGGCGGGCGTGACGGCTCGTGGGGTGGTAAACGTCAGCTACGACTCCGAGACCGTCGCGACGCTCGGCGAGTCGTACCCGACCGTCGAATTCGATCCTGACGAATCGGTCCGCGAGGCGGTCGCCGACGCGGTTTCAGGTGCTGGGCCGGGCGATACGCTCGTTCTCTATCAGACCGGCGCGGTCGGCATCGAGCCGATCGTCTACGTGCTCGCGCCGACCGCGTCGGAAGCGGCCGCGGTCGTCAAAGAGATCGTGTGAGCGAGCCGCGACAGATCGTCACGTTCAATTTCGTGCGCGGTCCGTGACCGGGCTTCATTATCGTCCCCGTCCAAGGTTGCGTATGACTAGTCCGGATGCGGTTCGAATGGACGCCGACGAGCGCGACGAGTTCCTCGGGCGGTCGGGAACGGGGGTTCTCTCTCTGTCGACCGCAGCCGACGACTCCCCACACTCGGTCCCGGTTTCGTACGGATACGACCCGGTCGAGGAGGTGTTTTATTTTCGACTTGCCGTCGGAGACGAGAGCGAAAGGCGGGATCCCGCCGATCGCGGTATCACGTTCGTCACCTACGGAGAGCACGGCGGTCGGTGGAAGAGCGTGGTGGCGAGCGGTCGATTGGTGTCGACGACGGACGAATCCGTTTCCACTGAGGCGCTCTCCGGGCTCGAACGGACGCGAGAGATCCCGATAGTCGACGTCTTCGGCGAGCCGACGAGCCAAGTGGAGTTCGAGTTCTACCGACTCGATCCGGACCGACTCACCGGTCGCGTCGAACGATCGATGGATCCCTGAGG
>LKMY01000061.1 GCA_001564205.1 Nanohaloarchaea archaeon PL-Br10_U2g5 | reverse complement strand
GCCCTCCTCCTCTTCGGGCACGCTGGCCTGTCGAGCGATCTGCATCGCCAGCTCGCTGTGCGGCTGGCCGGAGCTGGAGAAGATCGGGAGCTTCTGTCCGCGGACCAAGGTGTTCATTCCGTCGATCGCGGAGACGCCCGTCTCGATGAACTCCTCGGGGTACTCGCGAGAGTACGGATTGATCGCCGCGCCGACGATGTCTTGGCGCTCCTCGGGGACGATCTCCGGGCCGTCGTCGATCGGGCGGCCGGAGCCGTCGAGCACCCGTCCGAGAAGGTCCTCGGTGACGGACATCTTCATTGTCTCGCCTAAGAAGCGGACGGACGCGTTCTGGTCGATACCGGAGGTGCCCTCGAACACCTGGATGGCGACGACGCCCTCCGAGGATTCGAGCACCTGTCCGCGCAGCGTCTCCCCCTGTGCCGTCTCGATCTCGACGATCTCGTCGTAGCCGATGGCCTCGTCGACCTCGGCGTACACCAGCGGGCCGCTGATCTCGGTGATTGTTTGGTACTCTTTCATGTTAGTAGAGACTCCGGATCTCCTCGGCGATCTCTGCTTTGAGATCCTCGATGTACTCCTCGTACTCCTCTTGGACGCCGATGCGGTTGATCCGTGGCGCGGCGTCGGTGGAGACGAGGTCCTCGACGGGGACGCCGGCCTCCAGCGCGTCGAACGCCTCGTCGTGGAACGCCTCGATCGTCGTCAGCATGAGATACGTCTTCTCAGGCGGGCAGAACGTGTCCACCGGGTGGAACGCGTTCTGCTGGAGGTACGCCTCGCGAAGGTAGCGAGCGACCTCGAGGGTGAGCTGCTGGTCGTCCGGCAGCGCGTCCTTCCCAACGAGCTGGACGATCTCTTGGAGCTCCGTCTCCTCGTCGAGCACGTCGACGGCCCACTGCCGCTTCTCCGCCCAGTCTTCCTCGACGTTCTCCTGGAACCACGGGTCGAGCTGATCCTTGTACAGCGAGTACGACTCGTTCCAGTTGATCGACGGGAAGTGGCGTCGCTCCGCCAGATCCGCGTCGAGCGCCCAGAACGTCTTCACGATACGCAGCGTGTTCTGGGTGACCGGCTCCGAGAAGTCGCCGCCGGGGGGGCTCACCGCGCCGATCGCGGAGACGGAGCCCTCCGTCCCGTTGACGTTCTCGAAGTAGCCGGCTCGCTCGTAGAACTGCGCCAAGCGGGCGGCGAGGTACGCGGGGTACCCCTCTTCGCCGGGCATCTCCTCCAGTCGAGAGGAGATCTCGCGCATCGCCTCCGCCCACCGCGAGGTGGAGTCGGCCATCAGCGCCACGTCGTACCCCATGTCACGGTAGTATTCCGCGATGGTGATCCCCGTGTAAATACACGACTCACGAGCCGCGACGGGCATGTTCGACGTGTTCGCGATGAGCGAGGTACGCGCCATCAGCGGGTTGCCGTTGGCGGGATCCTCGAGCTCGGGGAAGTCCTCGATCACTTCGGTCATCTCGTTGCCGCGCTCGCCGCAGCCGACGTAGACGATGATGTCCGCGTCGGCGTACTTCGCGAGCTGGTGTTGCGTGACCGTCTTCCCGGAGCCGAACGGTCCCGGGATCGCGGCCGTCCCTCCCTTCGCGATGGGGAAGAGGCCGTCGAGGATGCGCTGGCCGGACACCAACGGCGTCCGGGGCGTCTTCTTGTTCTCCGAGGGTCGAGGCTCGCGCACCGGCCACTCCTGGTGCATCGAGACGGTCTCGCCGGTAGCGAGCTCGGCCACTGTCTCGGTGACATCGAACGAGCCCGACTCGATGGCGGTGACCTCGGTGGTCTCGCCCTCTTCGAGCGCGTCCGGCGGTACCATCACCTTGTGGTCGATGGTGACCGTCTCCTCGACGATCCCGACCACGTCGCCGCGGCCGACCTCGTCGCCGACCTCGACGGTCGGCTCGAACTCCCACTGCTTCTCGAGGTCGATACCGGGCGCGTCGACCCCGCGATCGAGGTACGGACTCCCCATCTTGCCCTCCAGAACGTCCAGGGGACGCTGGACGCCGTCGTAGATGGCGTCCAACATTCCCGGACCAAGGTCGACCGACAGCGGCTCACCCGTCGTCTCGACGGGCTCGCCGGGGGCGACCCCGGAGGTTTCCTCGTACACCTGAACCGTCGTGATGTTGCCCTCGATCTCGATCACTTCCCCCATGAGGCCTTCGTGGCCGACGTAGACGACGTCGTTCATGCGGGCGTCGAGATCGCGGGCGCTCACGACCGGACCGCTCACGCTTTGGATAACACCGTCTTCGGCGGTGGTCTCCGTGGATTCTGCTTTACTCATATTAGTCGTCCTCCTCCATCAGGTCGATCCCGATGGCTCGTTTGATCTGGTCGCGCAGCCCGCCGCTACCGGCGCCGGCGCCGCCGAGCGTCACGAGCACGGGCTCGATACTGCCCTCGACCGCTTCGCGGGTCCCCCGCGAGAGGTGGCCGAGGTCGTCGGTGTGCATCACGATGATGCCGGTCCCCTCGTCGTCGAGGGTGCGCTCGACGGCGTCGTCGAGCCGCTCGTCTTTCTCGTCGTCCGGTACGTTCTCGAACTTTCGAACACCGGCGAGCCGGAATCCGGTCGTGAACTCCGGGCTGCCGATGACGGCGATCTCCTGGCTCATGTGATCACCAGCTCCGATTCGATCTCGTCGGCCGAGAGGCCGGCTTCTGTTCCACGAGCGATGGCTCGGATGTTCTCCACCTCTCGCTCCTTCGCGAGGATGTACGAGATGATCGGCGTCACCGACACCGGGTGGATCGTGCCGAGCCGGTCGCCGTACGCCAACAGCGCGGCGTCCGTCGCGTGTTCGAACGCGATGAGGCTGTCCGCCTCCTCGAGTTCGCGTAGCGCCGGGCCGAGCTCGTCGGCGTACTGGCTGTCCGCGATGTACTCCACAAGCTCGTCGAGGTTCCGCGCGAGCCGCGCGAGCGACCCGCGAGTGAACAGCTCGCCGCCCTCGATGAAGTACGCCGCGGGGTCGATATCTGCGCCCGACCGGGCGAGCCGGAGGGCGTTCGCCGCGTTTCTGAAATCGACCTCCGCTTTGAGGAACGCCTCGTACTGTTGAGTCGGCTCGTCGTTTCCGAGCCCCGACAGGAGCCGCTCGTAGAACGCGCGGTCAACGGCGTTTTCGAGCGGGACGAGAACGTTCGTCTCCTCGTACTCGGCGTACGCCTCGCGGAGCGGAGCGCCGTAGATCGTGTCTTCGAGCACCTCGACGACGGCGTCGATCGAGTCCGCCTCCAACAGGCGACGGATCCGCCGGTCGTCGAACTCGCCGGCGCGGATCAGGTCGGTTTCGACGTCGGACTGGCTTGCGTCGGTGTAAACGCCGCGGATGATCGTCTTCACGTTCCACGCGTCGAACTTGCGGAGATAGCGGGCGATCAGGCCGTACAGCGACCCCTCGCTCCACTCCAAAATCCCCTCGAACTGCTTTGCGAGGTTCCGGTTTAACGCGTACTCGATCAGGTCGACGCCGCCGTGCCGGCTCCCCAGGGCGTTGATCTCGGCACCGTAGCTCGACTCTTCCATGAACCGGGCGATCTCCGCCGGGCTCATCCGGGTGAGCTTTCGGTACTCCTCGTCCCCGTAGAGACTGCCGCGGCGGGCACGAACCCGCGCGACGACGTACTCTGGGTTCGAGCTGCCGACGGCGCTCATTGGTCGAACAGTCGCTCCGAGATGTTTTTCAACTCGTCGTCCCAGACCGCGTCCAGGATCGAGTCGAACGTGTTGTTCACGCGAACGCGAGAGGTGTCGCTCTCCGCGACGACGCCACCGAGACAGTCGATTTCGCCGTCGACCTGCGCGTTGCGGTCGGCGACGAGCTCCTCGAGCAGCTCGACGTCCTCGGCGCGGGTGTAGACGGCGACAGCCTCGTCGTCGCCGAACTCTGCGAGGCTCGCGTCGAGCAGCGCGCCGGTCAGCTCGCGACGGCGGTCGTCGTCGAGCGACTCGATAGCGGCCTCGACGTCGTCGTAGACGTCTTCGAGGACGTCGCGACGGGCGCCGAGCCGCTCCTGTTTCGCCTCGAGCTTGGCCGACGAGAGCGTCTGCTCGCGCTCCTGCTCGATCTGGCGATCGACTTCGGCGAGCCGCTCGTCGCGGATGCGCTCCGCGTCGGCCTCTGCCTCGGCGATGATCTCGTCGGCCTCGGCGTCGGCCGCCTCGCGTAGCTCCTCTGCACGCGCGCGGGCTTCGTCTCGAACGTCCTCAACGACAGTGTCCAAACTCATTGTGTGAAAGGGAGTGCCGCTCAGACGATGAAGACGACGACGAGTGCGAGGATGACGATCGTCTCGGGAAGCACCGTCAGGATGAGCCCGTTGACGAACAGGTCCTCGTCCTCGGCCATCGCGCCGACGGCGGCCGAGCCGATTCCGCGCTCGGCGTAGCCCGCACCGAGCGCCGCGAGCCCGACGGCGAGCGCTGCTGCGGCGCTGGGGTCGGTCAGTGTTCCACCGGTAGACAGTACGGCATTCCCGAGTTCGTTGGTAGCTTCAAGCATTGGTAGTAGTTGCGGTTGCTCGTCTCCGAACAGTTGCTATTTGCCGCCACAGTAGTCATAAAGCTTCCCAAAACGACCGAATAGCGCGGCAAAAACGAAGCAGACAGACGAAGCTCACAGAGGCGTATCCTTCGCGAAAAGCGAAGGGACGACAGACAAGACGGCCGACCTTCGAGGCGTGGTCGACGAGGATGCGGCTAGCTATCTTCGGCCGTGTACTGCCGGTCGTAGCCGAACGGGAGGTACGAGTCGCCGCCGCCCTGATAGAACTTCCCGAAGAACTCGACGTACTCGAGACGGATTCCCTGAATGCCGGCGGCCGTGATGCCGAGCAGGAGCACGACGATGTGGCCGACGATGGCGACGAGAATCGCGCCGACGACAGCGACGATCCCGATCAGGCTGGGCTCGAACGCCGTCGACATCCCGGCGAAGACGAGTTCTACCTCGCCGGCCGCGGCCCGCTCCTGGACCTCGGCGAGTCGGCTCGGCGTGAAGATGAACGTGAAGCTCCCCGACCCGCCGTCGGAGATGTACGCGCCGAACGCGAGCAGGTTGACGGCGAGCGCCATCCCACCCTTCGCGAGCAGCACCGCCATGAGCCGGGCGTACGAAACCACGTTGACGACCGGCGAGAGCACCTCAGCGAGCTCCGCCGGTTCACCGATGGCGAGCAGCACCGCACCGACTGCGGCGGCCGCGAGTCCGACGTAGCCGACGACGACCGGGAACCCGGTGAACGACACGGCACCCAACGTCACCACCGAGACCGACTCGAAGAGGAAGTCCGGCTTCGGCCCGAGGACGTGCTGGCTGAATATCCACAGCCACGCGCCGTTGAGGAGCAGGAGCCACGACGCGCTCTCGTAGAGCGCGTGCTTGATGTCGTGCTGCTGGAGGTTGCTCACGAACGAGAGGACGTACCCCACGTTCAGGTGAAGGATGCCGAACAGCACGCTCACCACGAGCCACGCCAGCGCCCACTCACCGGTGCCCGGCGAGAGGCCCTTCGACATCGGCCACGACTCGATCCCGAGCAGCGGGTACGCGTGGTAGCCGAACAGGTCGATCCCGTAGTAGATGCCGAACAGCACCGTGAACAGGCCGGCCCAGATGGCGACCGCGCCCATCTCGCGGAACGCGCCGTCGTATCTGGCGTAGAGGAACCACCCGATCGCGGCGTACAGGACGCCGTATCCGATGTCCCCGATCATGAACCCGAACATGAGCGGGAACGTGAGGAAGACCAGCAGCGTCGGGTCGAACTCCGAGTACTTCGGCCGGCCGAACCCCTGTACGAGCAGCTCGAAGGGGCCGGCCGCGTCGCCGTTGTTCTGGACGACCGGCGGCTCGTCGCTCCCGTGCGTCGCGTGACCGCCGTCCGTGGCGGTCTCGCGCTCTGTTTCGGAGTCCGAACCGGGGTCCGCGGCCGCCGCGGCTCCGCCTGCCGCGCCCGCCGCGCCGTCACCGCCCGAAACCGCCTCCGTGTGGTGGTCGCCGTCGGGGGTGAACGAGGCGCGTTCGAGCTCCTCGACCTCGGCGTGGTCGCCCACGGCGTCGTCGATGGCCGCCTCGAAGTCGGGGTACGTCTCGGTCGGTACCCATCCCTCGGCGATGAAGGCGTTCTTCGTCGTCGCAAACGAGAGGGGTGCCTCTTTCTTCTGCGCCTCGATTGTGAGCTGCTCTTCGGCGCGCAGCAGGAACCCCGCCGCTTCCGTTTTAACCGACGCGAGCTCTCCCTCGATCGCTTCGAGGTCACCGTAGAGGTCAGCGCGCTCTCGTTCGAGCTTCGATACGTACTCGGTCGGGCTCGCGTCGGCCTCCGGCACCTCCAACAGCGCGATATCGACGCCGACGAGCGAGTCCTGCAAGACGCCGTCGTCGGCACCCTCAGCGGGCGCGGCGAAGATCGCCACGGTGTCACCGCCGGTGAACACCTCGAACGCGTCGATACCGTCGACGTCAGTGAGCGCCGCTTCCACGGCGTCTGCTTTCGCCTCGCCGACGACGACCTCGATCGAGTCGTAGCCGCGAAGCAGATCGAGCTCGATACCGAGGTCGGCGAACGGTTCCATCCGGTCGATCTCCTCCTGTCGGTCGCGGATCGACGCCTGCAACTCGTCTCGCCGGTCGTTGAGCTCGTTGACGCGCTCGCGCACGTCTGCGAGCTCGGCGGTCAGTGCCTCGTCGTCGAGCCCGCCGGCCGCGTCGATCTCGTCTCCCTCGACGTCGAGGATGCTCTCGAGCGAGCGGACGGTGACGAGTCGTTCGTTGACCGTCTCCGCGCCGTCGAGCGACTGTCCGGGTTCGAACCCCTCGTAGCGCTCGTCGTACGCAGTGACGTGCAGCGAGTGGTGTTCGTACGCCGCCTCGATGACGTCGTCGATGACGCGCTTCGAGCCCGTCACCGACACCTTACTCATCCGCTCAGGCCTGAGCATCCACCGCCTCCTCGGCCTGTTGGTTCACCGCTTCTTCGAACCGTTCGACGGCGTAGTCGACGGCCGAGTCCACGCGGTCGCGGGCCTCGCGTTCGAGCTCGTCGCGGTCGGCACGACCCGATTCGAGGATCTCCTCGCGGCGTTCCTCGATCTCCGTGCGGGCCGTCTCGAGCCGCTCGTCGGCCTCGGAAGTCGCCTCCTCCTCGGCCTCCGCGCGGATCTCCTCCGCGCGGGTTCGAGCCTCGGCGAGGCGCTCGTCGGCGTCCGATTCGGCCGCCACGATGATCTCGTCCGCCTCTGTTTCAGCCTGCTTGATCCGGTCGAGCACCTCTGGTCTCGCCATGCTACTAATCGTCCGAAACTCCACGAGCGACGTATAAGGTGTTTGCGAAAGTGCGCGGGGATTCGAGCAAGCTCGCACACGGAATCTGTCTCCGACAGAGTGCTCAATCCAGGCTTCGCCGCCTACATTTAAGTACCAGTCGCCGGACCGTCAGCGTATGGCAACGGTGTATGCGGTCGCGTCGGCGAAAGGTGGGGTCGGAAAGACCACCACGACCGCGGCGATCGCGACGATTTTGGCCGAATCGGGTGCTGATGTGGTCGCGATAGACGCCGACATCGGCATGGCGAATCTCGCGGGGGCACTGGGTGTGACGCCCGGAGAGACGACGATTCACGACGTGCTCGCCGACCGGGCCGTCCCGCTCGACGCGGTTCACGACGGGCCTGCAGGGCTCCGCGTCGTGCCGGGAGCGGCGGATCTGGACGCGTACGCGGCGGCCGATCCGTCCGGACTCAAAGACGTCGTGGCCGCCTTCGACGACGCCGACTACGTGTTCATCGACGCGGGCGCGGGACTCTCACACGACTCCACGCTCCCCCTCGGACTCGCAGCCGAGACGCTGCTCATTTCGACTCCCGAGCCGAGCGCCCTCGGCGACACCGAAAAGACTCGACAGCTAACTGAGCGCCTCGGCGGCAGCGTCGCCGGCGCTGCGATCACCCGTGTCAGTGACGCCGCCGAAGACAGCGAGATCGAAAGCGAGGACGAGACTGAGTCGGAGGGCCAGGACGATACCGAGACCGACGATGTCGTCGCCGAGCTGCTCGACGCGACCGTGCTCGGACGGATCCCGGAGGACGAAGCGGTGTTGCTGGCGGCGGAGGCGGGAGCGCCGCTTCCGATGTTTGCGCCCGACTCTCCGGCGACACGGGCGTACCGTGATCTGGCGCAGGCGCTGACTGACACCGAAATCGACGGTAGCGGGCTCGGCGTTGGTAGCGCTGGCGGAGCGACCGCTGACGAAACACGCGAAGACGAACGCGAGCGTGGTGAGGATCGGCCTGCGGAGAGCGACGGCGAAGAG
>LKMY01000060.1 GCA_001564205.1 Nanohaloarchaea archaeon PL-Br10_U2g5 | reverse complement strand
GTCATCGATTGCGATACCGAACGGGTCGCCGGTCGCCGCTTCCAACCGTTCGTCAGAAACACCGTTTAGTACGCTGCAGCGAAAATAGAGACATATGCCAGACGACAGCGAGTCGTTCACCGATCCCGCAGATCGCTCCCGATACGAACTCATGCGGACGAAACACATCACGCTACCGCTGCCTATCCCGCGTAAAATACGATGGTGTAGCTATCTGTCTGGGCTCGCGGCGCTCGTCTGGCCGCTCATCGTCACGCTTCCCGAGCCGGTCCGTGACTCACAGTTCACGGGGGATCCCGCGACGACGCCGCTCGGCGCGGCCGCGGTCGTGATCTTCGGTGTCGGCTGTCTCGCCATTGCCGGGGTCGGACTGGCCGCGCTCGCCGCCTACCTCCGCAAAAACCCAGATCCCGCGGAATCGGACGTATGGACCTTCATCGGGGGCGAAGACGCGCTCTCGGGCATCGCGTTCATCACCGGCTTTCTCGGCGTTACGGTCGGCGTCGGGATTCTCGCCAGCGGCCACGCCGGCCTCGCTCGGGTCAACTGGCTCATTGCCTCCGGGATCGATCCGTACCTCGTGTTCGATTCGGTGCCGGCGACGCCGACCGTCACGAGTGCTGTCGCCGCCGTCGTCGCCGTCACGACGTTCGGCCTAAGCGTCCACGCCGGGCGATAGCGATCGGCCAACCCATACTCGTTAGTGCCGCTATCCATGCGTGAATACCGCGTACGCGGAATCAGAGATGTCTCGATCAGATCCCGTGGTCCATCCGTCGCGTCCACACAGTGACCGTCAGGACAGACGCAGAGTCAGCGACCGAGACGGACAGCAGACCGAGGACGGCGCCGTGACTACCGACTACTACGTGAGCAAATGCCATCCGGGCTGAAACGCGACCTCGGACTGGCCGAAACGACGGCGATAGCCGTCGGCGCGATGGTTGGGTCCGGAATCTTCATTTTGCCGGGAATCGCGTACGTCACCGCTGGGTCCGCCGCAGTGCTCGCATTCGTACTCGCTGCGATCCTCGTGCTCCCGGCCGCGTTATCCGCCTCTGAGATGGCGACGGCGATGCCCGAAGACGGGGGACCGTACCTCTTCGTCGAGCGCGGGATGGGGCCGCTGATGGGGACGATAGCGGGAGTCGGAACGTGGATGATGCTCTCGTTGAAAAGCGCCCTCGCGCTCGTCGGCGGCGTTCCGTACCTCGTGTACATCGAGCCGTCGCTCGCCGAGCTGATCACGTTCCTCGCGGTCGGGTTGGCACTGTGTTTCACCGTCGTCAACCTCGTCAGTGCCGAGGGATCTGGAAAGCTCCAGTTCGCGATCGTCGGCGCGTTGTTACTCGCGCTCGCGTGGCTCGTCGTCGGGGGAGTCCCGGATATCCAACCCGACCGTACCGCCGGCGCGTTCGACGCCACGAGCGAGGGAATCCTCGCTGCGACCGCGATCGTGTTCATCTCGTACGCCGGCGTGACGAAGGTCCCGGCAGTCGCCGAAGAAGTGAAAAATCCCGGGCGTAACCTCCCGTTAGCGATGGTCGGAGCCCTGGCGATCGTCGCGGTTCTCTACGCCGCCGTCGTGTACATCACCGTCGGCGTACTCGATATCCCCGGCGCGATCGAATCCGGTGCGTTAGCGTCCGACGGAGAGGGCGCCGTGATCGCGCTCGTCGCCGACGAGGCGCTCGGCGGTATCGGCGTGATCGCCATCGTCGTCGCGGCGCTGTTGGCGCTCGCATCGACGGCCAACGCCGGCATCCTTGCCGCGTCTCGGTTTCCGCTCGCGATGGCGCGTGACGGTGTCTTTCCGTCGGCGTTAGAACGGGTCAGTGAGCGCTTTGGGACGCCTGCCAACGCGGTCGCGCTCACCGGCCTCCTGTTGATCTTTCTCGTTTCGTTCTTTCCGATCCAAGCCGTCGCCGAGTTCGGGAGCGCGTTCCAGATCCTCGTGTTTATCTTGTTGAACTTCGCGCTCATCGGATTCCGTGAAGGAGCTATCGACGAGTATCAGCCGGTGTTCCGGGCGCCGCTCTACCCGTGGCTCCAGCTGTTCGGCATTATCGGGGGTGCGTTCGTGCTGTATCAGCTCGGGCTGCGGCCGATGGCCGGCGCCCTCGGTATCGCCGCGCTGGCTGCCGGCTGGTACTTCGTGTACGCTCGCCATCACGTCGACAGCGAGAGCGCAGCCCGCGAGGCGGTCCGCCGCGGCGCTGCGGATCGAGCGGTCGAACGAACCCGCGAGGCCTTCGAGCGCTCTCGGCGGGCTGACGTACTCGTCGCGCTCACCGATCGAACCTCGCCGGCGGCGGCCCGTGATATGACGCGGATCGCACTCGATATCTCCCGGCTTCGCGGCGGCGCGGTCGATATCGTTCGGTTCGACGCTCATCCCGACCGCGTGTTCACCGCGAAAACCGATCGGGTTGACAGCCCGAGCCAGTCGATCGACGAGTGGCTCGGCTTCGACGGCGATCCGCCCGATTGGTTCTCCGAGGCGCTCCGCACCGACGGTGAGGGCGTTCCGGAGGTGACGGACGAGTCGCGATCGGCGGAGGCCGGCACGGTGGACCGGGCCCCGACCGAGACGCCGGAACATCCGCCGACCGAGCCGTTGTATCCGGGCGATCCCGGTCGCGGTCGACTCCGTCAACACGTCGTTCGAACGGAATCGGTCCCGAAATCCGTCGCCGCGTACGCGGCCCACGAGGAGTCGAACCTCGTGCTTTCGGAGCGGCGGACGGCTGAAATCCATCGCAAGCTACTCGGCGGTGAAGTCGCAGAACTACTCCGTGAGGTCCCCTGTGGTGTCGCGCTCGTCGAAGACCGTGGCTTCGACACGGACGAGGAGCTCGCCGAGATCGCCGTCGTGACCCAGCGGGGCGCGTACGATCCGCTAAAGCTTCTCATCGCAGATGCGATCGCCGAAGAGACCGGTGCGACCCTCTCGCTGCTGCAAGCGATCCCGGCAGACGCGCCCGGTCAGCAACGTCAGCGGGTCGAAGACTACCACGCCGAGCTGATGCGGATCCTCTCTGTCCCGTCTCAGTCCCGCGTCCTCGAAACCGACGACACGGTCGGCGGGCTCGCTCGGTTCGCCGAACCGGCAGATCTCCTGGTCACCGCAACAGAAAACCGCGGTGCAGTCGGCTCGCTTCTCGGACGGCCCGGAGACGAGCTCGTCGACCGGGTCGACTGTACCGCGGTGATGGTCCAGCCCGAAAACGAACAACGCTCCGGACTCGTACAGCGCTATCTCCTCAGTCGCGTGTTCGGAAACTGACTCTTTCGTCGCTTTTCGACGTGTTTGTGCCCGCGGTGAGATCGCGGTCGTAGAAAGCGATACAGCCGCGAGGGCCGCCGTTGCGCTCGAATCCGGTGGCGCCGACTACCGGTGAGGCCAGCTACCGGTTGGCTCCGCCGAGCGCGTCGTACGCGGCGTCCGTGTCGCCGTCGAGCGCCTCGAACAGATTTCGGGCCTCAGCGCGGGACTCCGGGGTGACCGCGACGCGAACCATCCCTTCACCGGGCTGCCCGTAGACGACGGTCGCGCCGTCCGGCGCGGCGACGATCGCGGGCAACGTCGCGAGATCCTCTTCGCCGTCGACTTCGATCATGACTGGCTCGCCCGCAGAGAGGGCGTCGCCGAGTGCAGAAAGCAGGTCCACAGACAGCGACGCAGGCGGGTTCTCGACGGCGATCCGCCGAACGTCGGCCGCCGCAATCGCCGTCTCTATCTCGGGGCGAACGGCTTCGCGCTCCGTCCTCCCGTCCACGATGGCGACACCGGGGACGCGTCCGGCCTCTCGGAGGTGGTAGGTGACGACGTCACCGACGGCGACGATGGGAGCGTCGCGCTCGATGCGCTCGCCCCGGGTTTTCGCCGCCGCAGCGAGCAGTTCCTCGGCGTCGGTGGTGACTGGACCGAGCGGATCTTTGAACGCGTCTCGGAGCGAATCTGGAAGCGTGAGCATCTGTGATGGCGTGTGGTTCGAAAACAGTGATCCGTCGCTACCGGACCTTCAACGCGTACGATCCGGCCTTCGTGACGTTCATCTCCTCGGCGATTTGGCTCTCTTCGGGTTTCGTGATGATGACGTATCCCGCCCAGTCCTCCGTCAGTGACGACGACCCGCAGTGTTCGCAGGTCTGTGCGTCGGGGTCGTTGACGTGGTGACACTCCCGACACGCGAGGCGGTCTTCTGCCATCAGTCGGCCTCCTCACCGGTCTGTTCGCGGTGCAGCCGTTGTCCTTCCAGCCACTCGTGTTTCCCGAGGCCGGGCTGCTTCGCCGTGAGCCCGATCTTCGAGTCGCGGGGGTTACGCTCGTCGATGCTCTTCGTCACGACACGGACGCGGACGGCGTCGTCAACGCCGAGCGTCTTGTCGGAGTCCGAGGAGGCGAGCTGCTGATTCGCTCCGTCGAACGTGAGGTACTCGTCGGTGATCTGCGAGACGTGGAGCAGCCCGTCGACCGGACCGATCCCGACGAAGGCACCGAATTCAACCGTCTCGACGACGGTGCCGTCGGCGACCTCCTGCATGTCGGGGTCGTACGTCAGCGCGTCGAACTCCGCCTCGTAGTAGACGCCGGGGCGATTGTGTAACACCGCCCCCTCGCCGATCTCGTGAACCTCGATGACGCTGACGACGCTACCGACGTCCTCGTCCATTCGTCCTTCCAGTTTGTCCTGCAGCAGGGCTTTCACCCGCTGGTCGGTGACGTCCGCCAGGTGTTTCGGCGGCACCTCGACCGTATCCTTGAGTCGAACTCGTTTGTACATATTCGTTGGTTGTCCGCGTCCGCTAGGGTTCCGTTATTGCCAGTGTGTTCCGACCCCTTAAACCGATTACTGGTGCGCCCGCCTCCAGTACCCGGTTCGCCAGCGGTCGATCGTTGGTGACGACGCCGGTGACTCGGCCGGCCGCGACCAGCTCGATTAACGCGTCGTCGGCGTACGATTCGTCTGTCTCCACCGTTTTCGCCCGCGTCGCGAGGTCCGCACCCACGCTCGCCGCCGTCGCCTCGGCGCCGTTCCCCGCCTGAAGCCCGTCGAGCTCCGCGACGACGGCCGCCGGCACGACGGCCTCGTACGCGCCGAGAAGCCGGTCGAGCTCCTCGAACAGCCGGAGGTTCGCTTCGACCGGAGCCATCAGCGCGCTCGCGTCTAGGGCGACGATTGGGGCGTCGACCTCCGGGTCGTCGCCGTTGGCGGCGTCGTCCGTGAGCAGAGTGGGGTTTGCGTGCAGATCGTCGCCGCGGGCGGTTTCGGTCACGCTACGAGAGCGTCCCGACACCGATGAGCCGCCAGCGCGCACCGACGCGCCGGTTGATCGCGATCTGTGCGCCTTCCTCGGCACAGACCGGGCGTTTAAGACTCACCTCACACTCACCGTCGCGAGCGCTCGTCACCGCACCGACCGTCGTTGCGGTGCCCACGGTGAGCATCAGCGGCTCGCCGGTGCTGATCGCTTCGATGTCGCTGTCGCCGCTCTCGTCGTCCTCCTGCCCCACCACGCGCTCGAGGAGATCTACCTGCATCTCGAACTCGTTGCGGGTCGGCGGGAGCGTCCCGGGCTCACCGGCGACCTGGCCGGCGAGCGCGTCCCCTTTCGTCAGGCTCGGATCGAGACCGGTACCGACGCCGAGCAGGCCACCCGGTCGGGCGGTGTCGACGTTCTGGCTACCGGCTTGTAACGACCGGACGGTCGTTTCGAGGGGGCGCCACTCCGTCTGGCCCTCTTCGTCGACCTCTCGGCCGGGGCGGATCTCTAACCCGTCGCCGACGGAAAGCTCGCCGCTCACGAGCGAGCCGCCGACGACCCCGCCTTTGAGCTCTGCCGCCGTCGCACCCGGTCGATTGATGTCGAACGAACGGGCCGCGTACATCCGGGCGCTCTCGCCTGGGTCACGGTCGGGGGTCGGGATCTCCGTCTCGATCGCGTCGATGAGCAGATCCAGGTTGACCTCCTGACCGGCGGAGACGGGAACGATCGGCGCGTCCTCGGCGACGGTCCCCTCGACGAACTCCTGAATCTGGCGGTAGTTGTCGACGGCGCGGTCGCGGTCGACGAGGTCGACTTTGTTCTGTGCGATGACGATGTTCTCGATGCCGATAAGATCGAGCGCCATCAGGTGCTCCTCCGTCTGGGCCTGCGGGACGTCCTCGGTCGCGCTCACGACGAGGACCGCTCCGTCCATAATCGATGCGCCCGAGAGCATCGTCGCCATCAGTGTCTCGTGACCCGGCGCGTCGACGAACGACACCGTACGGACGCGCTCGCTCTTCGAGCCGTCTTCGCACTCCTCGTCGACGGTGTAACACTCGGGCGCGTCGACGCCGGGACAGCGTCGGAACGTCGCGTCCGCGTACCCCAGCCGGATCGAGATACCGCGTTTCATTTCCTCGCTATGCTGGTCGGTCCACGAGCCGGACAACGCCTGCACGAGCGTCGTCTTGCCGTGGTCGACGTGACCGACGAGACCGATGTTCACCTCCGGTTGTGTGTTGGCTTCACTCACTGTTGGACCTCCTAACGGAGTAGTCTTACCCGAATTTCGCCCCGTGAGAGTGATAAAGTTGCTGTTATAGCGGCGTCGGGCGGGGAGACGAGGGTCCACGACCTCCGCGTTTGCGGTCGGACGTTCGACCCGCTCCGACGCCGCTTTACGGCTCACGACCGTACGCCGCGACACGATGGGATACGCGTGTCCGGTTTGTGCGACCCCCCAACGCGACGGCGAACACCTCGCGCACCACCTCGCGTTCACGGCGATGCTCCACGGCGACGACCACGAGGCGTGGCTCGACGAGCACGTCTCCGACTGGGCCGACCGCGACCCTTCGGGACTCGCGGCCGAGGTGACGCCTCACGCCGACGACGCCGAGTACCGCGAGGTGTTCGAGGACACCGTCAGTCGCGGGCGCCCGGACGTCGACTTCGGCGCGCACGATCACGCCGAGCACGGCCGCTCCGGTCACGATCACCCCGACCGCGACCGCGTCGCGCGCGGCGGCACGGGGGCGGTCGACTCGCCGGGCGATACCGATCCGGAAGTGGTTGAGGCGATCCGCGAGGCCCGCGAGATGGCGCGGGAAGCGAACGACGGTGAGGAGGATAAGAGCAACCCAGCCGCCGGCGACAACACCGATGACCCGACCGCGTAACGGAACGCCCTTTTCAGTCGCCGTTGAACGCCGGGTATGAACACCAGAGGGACGTTCGCGCCGAAGACCCGCGCCGACGCGCTCGAACGCTACGAGGAAGTCGGCCCGGTCGCACAGGTGGTCGTTCGCGAGGCGACAAAGGCGATGTCGTTCGACGCCGACGAGTACGACGAGCGGGTCACACCGGAAGTGATCCGGACCGCCCGCGACGCGACGTTCGCCGAGTTGCTCGCGGTCCACGTCGGGAGCAACGAGGAGTTCGACGCGTGGCTCGCTGACAGCGAGTTCGACGAGGACGAGGTGGTCCGGATCGGCGGCGATAACGTCGACAACGTCGTCTGGCACCCGATTCCCTTCGCCGACACCGTCATCGCGGCGACGTTTCAGGAGGAGCCGGACGCGGCGGTGAGCACCCTGCGACGGAACGCGTTCGGTCGGGTCTACCGCGAGGAGTTCTACGAATCCGGGCGGTAGGTCCGTCAGCGGACGGCAGTACACTGTTCGCGAACCGTCAGCGCAGCCGCTCGACGGTCGAAAATAAAGAGAGAATGGGATCCGAACCGCGACCGTTGGTACCGCCTATTCCAGCGTGTTCCGGGTGACGAGGGTGTCGTCTTCCAGGTAGTGCTCGATGTGGTGGCCGTGTTCCTCGACGTCTTCGAGGATGTCGCGGAGCTGCTCTTCGGTATTGTAGTCCCCGAGGTTGTTGGCGAGCTGGATGTGCTCCCGGAGCATCTCGGTGATGTCGCCGAATATCTCCAGATCGTTTTCCAGCGAGGTCCGAATGTCGTAGGCATCGGCGTCCTCGGGGCTCACCGGTGCGTGTTCTTCGTAGTTCGCGCCGCCCGACAGCGGTACGCCGCCGAGCGCCTGTGCGCGCTCAGCGATCACGTCGGCGCCCTCCTCGAGGTCCGCGGCGACCTCACCGAGGTAGACGTGGATGTCGCGGAACTCCGCGCCCTCGACGAGCCAGTGATGCTTTTTCACCTGGTGGTAGAGGACGTACGTCGCCGCGAGGTCGGTGTTGAGTGCGTCGACGAGCTGCTCGGCTTTGTCCTCGGGGATTCGAAGCGCTTCGCTTTCGTGAACGTCTCCGTAGCGTTGGCGGGCTTGCTTTTGAGTGCTCATTCCTACCTGTACATACGCGCGCGAGGTACTTAAAAGTTCTCGCT
>LKMY01000059.1 GCA_001564205.1 Nanohaloarchaea archaeon PL-Br10_U2g5 | reverse complement strand
TCGCGATTCTGGCCACTGTAGTCCCAGTACTCACGTTCTTCGCTGGCATCGCAAAGATCGGTGCGAGTCGAGCGAGCGTCATCAGTACCGCCGAACCGGGTGTGACCGTCGGTTTGGGGGCGTTGGTGTTGGGAGAGTCCGTTTCAGTCGCCATGGTCGTCGGCGGCACGCTCGTCGTAGTTGGCGTGCTCTTAATTCAGCGCGAAGAGACAGTGTGAGCGATCGGCCACGGAGTCGCATTGGCCGCTCACGAGGTCAGTCGACCGTCTTGAGGAATCTGCTCCGTCGCAACACGATTTGGGAGAATACCGACCCTGTTGGAATCATCAGTCGCTGATAGTTTGTTTGTGCCGTGCTGAATACAGGGCGCGTATGCAGCGTGTTGCTCGGTACCAGTATCACGGATACTGAATCAGCGGAAATCGGTATGATCAATTCTCAAAAGTAGATTGAGGACAGTACCGAGCGGCACTGCTCTACTCCGCCTGCGGTTCAAATGATCTGAGACCACCGATACTGATCTGGCTGGTAATCGACAGCGGTGGCCGACCCGCCGGTTTCGGGCTACTCTTGGACCTCCCACTCGGCTTCGCCACACGAGGCCAAGTCGGTGTATTCGTTGGTTGTCGCAACGAGGTCGCTCAGACTGCCGTCAGTCGGGTCAACCGTGTACCATTCACCACCACCCGCCTCGTGGGCCCAGAGGGTCTCGTTCTCGAAGGCGAGCTGCTTACCCGTGGCGAACTCCGTCGAGTTCGCGGGGGCCTGCACGATCAACTGCTGATCGGACGTGTCGTTCAGGTCGACGCTGAAGAAGATCGGCCCGAGATTCGAGTTGGTGGTGCTCACGTAGAGCATCCCGTCCTCGTCGATGGCGAGGTCCCCGAGTCCGACGTTGGACCAGTCCAGATCGGCAAACTTGGCTCCGCTGGCCGAACCACCGCTGATGTCTGCCGTCCAGAGCTCATCACTGCCATTCGGGATGTAGTAGTAGAGCCCATCGTGGAAGGCCGCCCCGGCGATAGGTTCACCGTTCGGTGAGACGACGCCGTAGGTTTCGATGCCGAGTGCGCCGTCCTCGTTCATCGTCTTGAGAACACCGTTCTCCTCGGCGAAGTACCAGACGTCGTTATCGTCGTCGAAGGCCAGCCCATTCGGGTAGTTGCTGTTCGAGAAGTCGTCTGGGATATCACCGATTATCGTCTCAGTGATTTCGCCGGCGTCCGGATCGTAGCTAATGCTGACGATGGACGTTGGGTCCTCCCGAGAGGTACCATAGAACGGGCATTGCGGGAACGGCGTCTCTTCGAGGCAGAATTGGAGATTGCTGATAGCAGCTGTGTTCCCGCCGTTATTCTCGAGGCCCGACGTGTAGGCGGTACCCGGATCATCCACAGTGTCACAGTCGTTACCACCGAAGGCCATCACCGTCGTCGCGACATATCCGTCTGCCTCCCATTCGACGGAGACTGGCTCGCAGTCCTCCCCGTCTTTGCTGTCCCAGTCCGTTATCTCGATGAGTCCAGTGTCGTCTCTTCCTCGAAATAACAATCGACGACGTTCCCATCCTCATCGGTCTCGGTAACGAACTCAAATTTGACGTAGGCATCACCTTCAGTACAGTCGAAGGCCTTGTGGCAGGGTTTCCTACCTCTCTGAGCTGCAGCCACGCCGCTGAACGACACTCCGACGAGTGCTGCGCCGGAGGCCGCCCCCGCGCTCTTCAGTACAGTTCGCCGATCTACTCCCCATTCTCCCTTGAATCCTTTTTTGTTCATGGTAGTTACTTAACGTTAAGAGCGTCATTTATTCCGACACATGAGAAATACAGCAATCTACTACGGGTATGAGCTCTTCGCACTACTTACTACTGCAAATATAATAAATATATGTATTAGTTAATAAGTGATAGCATAGTACAACGTTCTCGCCAGTATTGCTTCGATCAGGAGGCTACAGTATCAGGACAAATACCGAACTACTGCATCCATCCTCTACGTCCTGCACGACCGTCTTACCAGCGGGTGAGCGTTTCGTAATCATTCGTGGCGTGTCGCTCTTTTGTTCTGACCGCGGTCGAGACCGTATTTGTCACCCGGTGAAGGTCTGACAGAGCCGCCGGAACAGTTCACTGAGTGAGGTGCGTGATGTCCCGTCGAAGCGTGTACCCCCTTGGCACGCCGATATCGCCGAGGCAGTCGGCACACAACACCCGTTCGTAGTCCCGATTCGTCTCTTTTTCGAGCAACGAAACGTCTGCTAGGGAGAACACCGACTCACAGCGGTCACACTCGACTGTATCGCCGTCGACGATCTTCATTGGAGCGCCTGCTCCTTTCCCGGATCGGCATAAAAAGCCGCGGACGGCGTTATCACTCCGGATAGCGAGCCTGATAAAATTCGGATCGGTCGGAACGGCGATCGGTCGCGCTGAGTCGTCCGGAATTACCCGAAGAGCTCGCCGAGACCTTCGCCGCCGTCGTCGTCGTCGTCTTCCTCGTCGTCCGCTTCGTCCTCGGCGGCGTCGGCCTCGTCGGCCTCGTCGTCGCCGTCGTCGGACTCCTCGGCAGCGGCGGCGCCACCGGCGGCCGCGCCGGCAGCGGGTGCCGCGGCGGCCGTCTCGATGGCCTCTTCGATATCGACGTCCTCCAGCGCGGCGACGAGCGCCTTGACGCGGGATTCCTCGACGTCGACGCCGGCGGCTTCCAGCACGCCGGTGATGTTCTCCTCGTTGATCTCTTCGTCCGTCTCGTTCAGGATGAGCGCAGCGTAAACGTATTCCATTGGTGTGTCCTCGTAGTGTTATCCGAACATCGCGCCGAGACCCTCGCCGCCGTCGTCGCCGTCGTCGTCGGCGTCGTCGTCGGCCGCCTCAGCGTCGTCCGTGTCCGCGGTGTCTTCGTCCGCCTGTTCCTCCTCGTCGGCGTCGTCCGTCTCCGGAGCCGGGGCGGCTTCCACGCCCTGCAGCTCCTCGGGAAGCGCCTCCTCGTCGTCGATCTGTGCCGCGAGCGAGCGCAGCTGAGCGTCGGCCTTCCCGATGAGGTCGGGCACGACGTCCGGGCTCTCGATCTCGGCGAACAGTCCGACCGACTTGGCCTCGCCGGACGCCTTCGCGAGAAGGGTGCCGGCGGTGGCGGCCGTCGGGTAGGCGGCGTTGACCGAGAGGTTGCGCGCGGCGGCCGCGGCGGACTGGATGTCCGCGCGGTACTCGTCGACGTCGATCGCGAGCTCGTCGGGCTCGAAGAGGACGCCGTCGGAGTAGACGCCTTTTAGATCGAGTCCGACTTCCTTCGGCTCGATGCCGAGTTCGGTCAGGACGTTCGCGAGGTCCTCGTCGACGACCTCGCCCTCCTCGAGGACGGCCGAGTCCTCGGTGACCATGATCGAGCCGTCCATAATCCGGGCGGCCGCGCCGACCGTCTGGAGCTCGCCGACGAACGGTCCCGGGTCGACGCCGGTGTCACCCTCGGGGATGACGACGTCGTTGGGGGCGACCTCGCCCGCGTTGATCGGGGCGGGGGTCTTCGAGGCTTCCAGCTGTTTGAAAAGGCCGAACGGGTTATCGTTCGTACCGATGAGCGCGACTTGGCCCTGCACGTATTCGGTCAGCGCTTCGACGCCTTCGTTAACCTCCTCCAGCGCGCGGACGGTGAGCGTGTTACGGCTCATCCGGACATCGGCGGAGCCGTGTAGCTCGCGGCGCATGGCCTGGAGCTGGCGGCTCGGAATGCCGGCGACGCCGACGATCCCGATGGAGTTGAACGAGTCGACGAACTCGACGAGCTCGTCGACCTCCTCCTGTTTCCACTGCGGGATCGTCTCGGTCTTGCGAACCGAGCTCATACCGGCACCTCCTTCGAGGGACCCATCGTGGTCTTCACGAAGATCCCGTCGATGTTGAGTGGTCCCTTCTCGAGGTTTGCTTCGAGTCGTCGGATGATGACGTCGATGTTGTCCGAGATCGCCTCGGCGCCCATATCTTCGGCGCCGACGCGGGTGTGGAACGTGCGCCGGTCGCGCGACCGGAGCTGCACCGTGTTCTTCATCCGATTGACGGTCTCGACGACGTCGTCGTCCGGCTGTAGTGGGGTAGGCATCTTCCCGCGCGGACCGAGGACGGTACCGAGGTACCGACCGATGTCCTGCATCAGGTTGGCTTCCGCGACGAAGAAGTCGGTTTCGCCAGCCAGATCTTTTGCGCGGTCGTCGTCGTCTCCAAGGTCTTCGAGGTCGTCGCTGTCAAGCACTTGATCAGCAACGTCCGCGGCGCGGACGGCGGTTTCGCCCTCCGCGAAGACGACAATCTGTGTCTCCTGCCCCGTTCCAGCCGGCAGCACGACGGACTCGTCGATGCGGTTCGACGGATCGTTGAGGTCGAGGTCTCGCAGGTTGATCGCGATGTCCACCGTCTCGCGGAAGTTCCGCTCGGGCGCATCGTCGAGTGCGAGGGTTACGGCCTCTTGTATTGTGTCTGCCATTTTCACCTCCGTAGTACGCAGGTCGCTCCTACGGGTCAGTGAAACAGGCGAAGCCTGTCTCATCGGAGAGTGGTGTATCAGCTGTTTAAAAGCGTCGAACCCGACGCGCCCGTGCCAACCGCAGACAGGGGCGTTGCGGGCGAACGACGGAACCCCGGGTCGACCGCGGGACCTCGCCCTCGTCGAGGACGGCCGGATCGACGACGTGGTTCGACGCCCGTCGAAGGCGGTAACGTCGCATAGGGGAACCCTTTTGATGCCGCTGTCCGACCCACGACGTAATGACTCAGGGTGGTCCGGCGTGACGATGGACGACCGTATCGAGGATCTCCGCGAGCGCCGCGAGCGGGCGGCGCTCGGTGGCGGCGAAGACCGGATCGACTCCCAACACGAGAAGGGGAAGATGACCGCCCGCGAGCGGATCGACTACTTCCTCGATGACGGGACCTTCCACGAGTTCGACCGGTTCCGCACGCACCGGAGCCATACGTTCGGCATGGAGGAACAGCAGATCCCTGGCGACGGCGTCGTCACGGGGTACGGCGAGGTGAACGGGCGGAAGACGTTCGTCTTCGCACACGATTTCACCGTCTTCGGCGGCTCGCTCGGCGAGGTGTTCGCCGAGAAGGTCTGTAAGGTGATGGATAAGGCGATGGATGTCGGCGCGCCCGTCGTCGGACTCAACGACTCCGCCGGCGCCCGTATTCAGGAGGGTGTCGCCTCACTCGGCGGCTTCGCGGAGATATTCCGACGCAACACGGAGGCGTCCGGCGTCGTCCCGCAGATCTCGGCGATCATGGGGCCGTGTGCCGGCGGGGCGGTGTACTCGCCGGCGATAACGGATTTCACCTTCATGGTCAAAGACACCTCACACATGTTCATCACCGGGCCGGATGTCATCGAGACGGTCACCGGCGAGGAGGTGAGCTTCGAGGAGCTCGGTGGCGCCGTCACGCACACCGCCACCTCCGGCGTCGCGCACTTCGCCGAGGAGAGCGAGGAGGCGGCGTTAGACGATATCGCTCGTCTGTTGTCGTACCTCCCTCCGAACAACGTGGAGGACCCCCCGCGCGTCGAACCGTGGGACGATCCCGACCGGGCGGACGACGATCTCGCCGCTATCGTCCCGAACGCGCCGCGGAAGCCGTACGACATGCACGCGGTGATCGAGGGGGTCGTCGACGAGGGCTCCTTCTTCGAGGTCCAGGAGAACTTCGCGAAGAATATCGTCGTCGGCTTCGCCCGGCTCGACGGCCATTCGATCGGCGTCGTCGCCAACAACCCCCGGGTGAACGCCGGCACGCTCGACATCGAGTCGAGCCAGAAGGGCGCGCGCTTCGTCCGCTTCTGTGACGCGTTCAACATCCCGATCCTCACCTTCGAGGACGTGCCCGGGTTCATGCCCGGCACCGACCAGGAACACAACGGGATCATCCGACACGGCGCGAAGCTGCTGTACGCGTTCTCGGAGGCGACCGTTCCCCTCCTCACCGTCATCACCCGAAAGGCGTACGGCGGCGCCTACTGCGTGATGTCGTCGAAACACATCGGCGGCGACGTCAACTACGCCTGGCCGACCGCGGAGATCGCGGTGATGGGACCAAAGGGCGCCGTCAACGTGCTCTACCGCGAGGAGCTGGCCGCGGCTGACGACCCTGAGGCCCGCAGACAGGAGCTGATCGACGAGTACCGCGAGGAGTTCGCGAACCCGTACTCCGCTGCCGACCGCGGTTTCATCGACGACGTCATCGAGCCCGCAGAGACTCGTTCGCGGCTCGTCGACGACCTCCAGATGTTGAAGGGGAAGCGCTCGGACAAACCCGCGAAGAAACACGGCAACATCCCGATCTGATGGCGACTGACGCACCGGGTCGTCCCGAAACGCCCGACGAGTCTGGAAGCTCGGACGCGAGTCAGGCGGCTCCCGCGCCCCTCGACAGGCTCTCGATCCCCGACGACGCGGACGACGCCGAGGCGGCCGCCATCGCCGCCGCCGTCGCCGCACACCTCCGAGACGGCGAACTCGCTGCCGCCGCGGCGGCGGACGATGACGGCGGCTGGGGCGGGAAGCGGTGGTCGTTCGCCGGCCGAGTCGATCGGCTTCACGGGCGGGCGGTCCGAGTACCGATTCACGCGCCAACGGACCCGTGGACCGCGGCCGGGCGCGCCGACCGGTTCTAGAGAGTGGGCTGGTGGGGTCTCGATTTACGAGGTCTCCATGTACCGTCAGTGAGCCTGGCCGTTAGTGAGCCTGGGGCAGTCGCGGGCACAGCAGTCAGCCGGTCGGCTCATCAACCGACTCGGCGTGTGAGCCGTCGTCCGGATCGTCTGTTGGGTCGTCCGTCGGTGGGTCCGGTGATTCCGCCGACAGATCGTCTGTTGACCCGCCCAGCACTCTGTTGAGGGCGATCGGAACGACTCCCGCAACAAAGACGAGCACGCCGATCCGGATGAGCACCGAAGCGTCCGTCAGAACCGTCAGTGCGAGGTACGCGCCAGCCGCGACCAGCACCGACGGCAACACGTAGGGATTTCCGGCCGAGAGCATGTCCTAACCCGGTGTCCGGCAGGCTCTTAATCGTCTCGGGGAGTCGCGGCGGTCGGCGAGACGATACGACGATCGTCGTCACCGATCGTCGTCACGGACCGATAGAATGAGGTGGGTTATCGTGGAAGCAACGTGCAGGAATGTTCGACAAGGTTCTGGTCGCGAACCGCGGAGAGATCGCGGTTCGGGTGATGCGCGCCTGTGCGGAGCTGGGTGTCGACACCGTCGCCGTCTACAGCGACGCCGACAAACACGGGGGTCACGTCCGGTACGCGGACGAGGCGTACAACGTGGGGCCGGCCCGTGCGGCCGACTCCTACCTCGACGGCGAGGCCGTCGTCGACGCCGCTCGCGCGGCCGACGCCGACGCGATCCATCCCGGATACGGCTTCCTCGCTGAAAACGCCGACTTCGCGGCCCGCGTCGAAGCCACGGACGGAATCACGTGGGTCGGCCCGTCGAGCGAGGCGATGGAGCGACTCGGCGAGAAGACCCACGCGCGACGGGTGATGGAGGCGGCCGACGTCCCGATCGTTCCCGGGACGACGGAGCCCGTCACCGAGGTCGAGGCGGTGACGGAGTTCGGCGACGAACACGGCTACCCGGTCGCGATCAAAGCCGAGGGCGGCGGTGGCGGCCGCGGGATGAAAGTCGTCGAGAGCGCTGCGGAGGCCGAGGAGGCGCTCGCCTCGGCGAAACGAGAGGGTGAGGCGTACTTCTCGAACGACTCCGTCTACCTCGAACGCTACTTGGAGACGCCGCGCCACGTCGAGGTCCAGATCCTCGCGGACGACGGGGATGAGGAGAGCGCGGACGGGGACGACGCCGGCGGCGCCGAGACAGACGTCGTCCACCTCGGCGAACGCGACTGCTCGCTCCAGCGCCGCCATCAGAAGGTGATCGAGGAGGGCCCCTCCCCCGCGCTCTCCGACGCGCTGCGCGAGAAGATCGGCGAGGCCGCCCGCCGGGGCGTCGCCGCGGCCGACTACACCAACGCGGGGACGGTCGAGTTCCTCGTCGAGGAGGACGTCGATCGGGACCCGGACGAGCCGCTCGGTCCCGAGACCCCGTTTTATTTCCTCGAAGTCAACACGCGGATCCAGGTCGAACACACCGTCACGGAGGAGCTGACCGGGATCGATATCGTCAAAGAGCAGCTCCGGGTCGCTTCGGGTGAGGGGCTTTCGGTCTCCCAGGATGACGTCGCGCTCGACGGCCACGCCATCGAGTTCCGGATCAACGCGGAGAACGCCGCGAAGGACTTCCAACCCGCCAACGAAGGGCGGTTAGAGACGTACGACCCGCCGGGCGGGATCGGCGTTCGAGTCGACGACGCGCT
>LKMY01000058.1 GCA_001564205.1 Nanohaloarchaea archaeon PL-Br10_U2g5 | reverse complement strand
CGCGTATTGATCACGTACCCGCCGACTCCGCAGTCGTCGAGGCGATCGCTTCCGACTGATTCGAGCCAGCGGTACTCGCCGTCGGCACACCGACATCGGTACTCGACGGTGGACTCGCTCGCCGAGGGATCGACCGAGCTGTGGAACGAGTCCAGGGCGGGCTCGCGGTCGTCTGGGTGAATGTAGTCGAACGCCTCCTCACCGATCAACTCCTCGGGATCGTATCCGAGGATCCGTTTGACCGATGGGCTCGTATACCGGAACGTGCCGTCGGCGTCGAGGACAGAGACGATGTCGCTCGAGTGTTCGACGAACGCCCGATGTCTGTCGCGTTCGGTGACGTCACGGGCGATCCCGACGAACCGTCGGTCACCGTCCTCTTCGAACTCGCCGAACGAGATCGACAGCGACATCTCGTGGCCGTCGCGGTGCATCCCCGGGAGCTCGACGGCCGACCACTCCGTCGTCCGTCCGTCTGTCGAGAGGTAGCGTTCAAGCTCTTGATCGTGGCTCTCGGCGTACTCGTCTGGCATGAGCGTCGACAGCGGTTCCCCCTCAAGCTCCGCCGGCGTATACCCGAACAGCCGCTCGACGGCGGGGTTCGCAAACCGAATCGTGCTGTCGGCGTCGATCGTCACGATCGCGTCCATCGAGTGATTTGTGACCGCCTCTAGATGCGCTCGAGTTCGCTCGGCCTCGGCTTCGAATCGCCGTTTCTCGGCCGCCTCAACGATCCGGTTCGCGAGGATCTCGTACTGCTCGGTCCCACCGCTCTTCTGGAGGTAGTCAGTCACGCCCGCTGATATCGCGTCGCTGGCGACCGCCTCGGAACCCTTTCCGGTATAAAGTATGAACGGCAGGTCCGGGTCCCGCTCTCGAACCGTCTCTAGGAACTCGATTCCGTTCAGTCCCGACATATCGTGATCGGAGACGACGCAGTCGATGTCGTGATCGTCGAGGTGGGTCAGGCCGGCGGTCGCGTTCGGCGCGGTCGCAACGGTGATCCTGTCGTCCTCGCGTTCGAGAAACGTTGACACGATCTCCGGGAGATCCGGCTCGTCGTCGACGTGGAGCACACGGATCTGATCGACCATCCTCTGTGGGTAGAAGTAACGGCGATATAACGGTTTTGACGACCGAAGCGTCGATCGAAGGCGCGGCCTACCGTTCCCCGATCGACCGAAAGACGATGAGCGGCTCCCCGTCGGTCGCCCGCTCTTCGACGGTGGCGGTGACGCGACGCCCAATCTCGACGGCGTCACTTTCGGCGGCGATTCCGCGGAGCACGCCCGTGAGTCGGATCGGACCGAAATCGGCAACCGCGTTCACGTACGGTGCGTCGTCCGCGAACCCGGGCGAGGGAACGTGGACCACGCTGAACGTCTCGACGACGCCCGCGTCGGGGAGCGGCTCTCGCGAGAGCGACGTCGAGCCGCACTCGGGACAGACGCGTCGTGGCGGGAGCGAGCCGTGGCCCTCGGGACAGACGAGAGCGTATCCCTCCCCGTCCGCGAGCGCCTCGAGCCACTCGCCGTGGTCGGCATCGCGACCGGTCCCCTCGTTGCGCTCGTTATCTTCCGTCCTCTCGGTGGTCATTCTGCCACCTCCAAGACGTGGACGACCGCGCTGGCGACCGTTCCGCCCGCGTTGTGCGCGACTCCCACCTCGGCGTCGTCAACGTAGTTACTGTTCGGGTGATCGCCGCGAAGCAGTCGCGTGAGCTCCGCGATCTGTGATCCCCCCGTCGCCCCGACTGGGTGTCCCTTCGCTTTCAGCCCACCGGAGAGGTTCACCGGGAGGTCGCCGCCGGCGGTCGTGATACCGTCGCGGGCCGCACCGATCCCCTGTCCGGTCGAACAGAACCCGAGCGACTCGACGGCGAGCACTTCCGCGATGGTGAAGCAGTCGTGGACCTCGGCGACGTCGACATCGTCCGGTCCCACGCCGGCGTCCGCGTACGCGGCGTCGGCCGCGTCGTCTGCAGCGGGGGTACGCGCGAGGTGATCACGATCGCCGAGCGCCATCCGGTCGGTCCCCTGGCCGGTCCCCGTCACGGCGACCGGCGCGCCGACATCGTTCTCGGCCGCGTACTCCTCGGAGACGATCACCAGCGCGCTCGCGCCGTCGGTTATCGGACAGGCGTCATAGAGGTGTAACGGCTCGGCGACCGGTGGGGCCGAGAGGGCGTCGTCAACGGACACCTCCCGGCGGTACTGCGCGTACTCGTTCGGAAGCGCGTTCGCGTGGTTCTTCGACGCGATGTGGGCCAGATCGCGGCGGCTGCCGCCGTAGGCGTCGAAGTAAGCGTTCGCCATCAGCGCGTACGCGCCGGGGAACGTCACTCCGGCCCGGACCTCGAAGAGGTCGTCGGCGGCGATGGCGAGCCCCTCGGTCACCTCGCCGGTCGGAAGGTTCGTCATGCGCTCCATTCCGCCGGCGAGGACGACGTCGGCGTCGCCGGCGCGAACGGTCCGAACCGCCTCACGGATCGCGACGCCGGCGGACGCACACGCCTGTTCGTAGCGCGTCGCCGGACAGCGAACGCCCGCGGCCTCTGCCATCAGCGGCGCCTGGTGGCCCTGATGCTCGGCGAGCGCACCCATGAAGTTGCCGTAGTGTAGCGCGCCGACGTCGATTCTCGGGACGCCGGCGTCCTCGAACGCCCGCAGTGCTGCCGTCGCGAACAGGTCGCGGCCGGTCCGGTCCGGATGGCTGCCGAAGCGCGTGAGCCCGACCCCGGCGACGCGTACGTCGGTCATGCACGAACGATAATCGGGGATCGCTTTATCGCTGCCGGAATCGGAGACGCCCAGAGTCGCGGGGGCCGGGACCGCAGGCGGCCGGAGTCGCGGGGGACGGGACTGCAAGGGGCCGGAGTCGCGGGGGACGGGACTGCAGGGGTCCGAAGCCGCGTGGAAGACTTCACCCGATGTATCGCAGGTCGTCGTCCGGCACGGCCGGACCCTCCTGCATCTCGCGGATCTTGCCGACGACCTCCTCCATCTCCTCGGCGCGGTCCTCTAAGCTCTCGTAGTCGATCTCGAAATCGAGCCGAGATTCGAGAACCTCCAGTATCGCGCGGGCGCTTTTCGGATCGACGAGGTAGCCGCTCGTTTCGCCCATGAGACAGGCCGCGTCGAAACCGCGCCGACCACCGAGTCCGAGCACGAGCCCCGAGACGCCGACGATTCCGCCGGCCGGCTCGTCGGGGCGGAACTCCACGCCGGCGGCTTCGAGATCCTCGACGAGGTCGATGTCGGAGACCGCGCCGAGCACTGTGTACTCCTCGACGAGTTCGCCCGTCGGCACACCACCGAGCGCGTACGCGCGGGTCGCGCCGAACGACTCCGCAATATCGAGGAACGTCGTCGTGAGGGTATAGTGCCCTGCGTTCGATCCCGCCTGGTGATCGCCGGTCAACACGAGCACGTCGGCGCCGCCGGTCTCGACGGCGTGGAACTCGGCACAGGTCAACTCGGCGACTCCGTCTCCGTCGACGTTCACTTGCGGCGGGAACTCGGTCGCGTACACGCGACGAACCAGTTCGCCGTCGAACTCCTCTAACAGGTGTTCCGCCGCGAGCTTCCCGACGTGGCCGACGCCCGGCAACCCCTCGATGAGCACCGGGTCGTCCAGCTCCGGCGTCGCTACCTCGTCGATCTCGATATCGTCCATACCCGAATCGTCCGGGCGGCGGTCACAAGAGGGTGGCTATTCCGGTGGCGCGTGAGGGTCGGCAAGCCGAGGTCGCTTCCGATCGCTACTCCGCGTCCCGTTTGCGTGCTCGCCGCCGATACTCTCCGTACGGGTCCTCCGGACCGAACGGTGCCGGAGCGCTGTTCGCGGTCGGACCATCGCAGCGTGGACAGCGGTCGCCGAGGGTGTACACCGGTCGGTCGTGAGCGTTCTCCCAATCGGCACAGACGCGGATGTCGGATTTCACGGGTTCAAAAGCGAACGACGGCGGGGGTTACTCGTCGTCTTCGCGGCGGTCGCGGTGGAAGCTCCCCACGCCGCCGACGGATTCGATCGCCTTTCGGGCGCGCGCCGCGGCCGTTTCGAGCTGGTCTTCGGCCACCTTGTAGTCGGGAGCACGGACCTTGATTCGGTACTCCGGCGAGCCGACGTAGCCGACCTCGAGCTCGACGCCGTCCGGGATCTCGCCGTTGCCCTCGGCGGCTTCGAGCGCCGCTCTCACGTCGTCGACGCCGTCGGAGGCGGCAGATTCGAGGTCCACATAACCGGTGACATCGACGTACGGAACGGAGACGTTGTCGCGGGCGGCGCCGACGATTGCGTCGGCGTCATCTGCGTCGATGCCGACGTTTTCAAGCGCCTCGTCGCCGCTGATCGCGGCGGCCTCGAAGGCGTCGTATAAGGAGTCGTACTCAACGAGAAGCGCGTTCGCGATCTCGGTGTAGCGGTCGTCGTCGACCCCTTCTCCGAGCGCGATGAGCATCCAGTTGTCCGCCTTCTGAGCGTTCTTCCAGGCCTGTATCTTGTCTTTGCGCTGGTGTTCGTTGACGTCTTTGATCGAGAGATCGATCTGGTTGGCGGACTCGTCGACCTCCAACACCTTCGCGACGACCGTCTGCCCTTCGCGGACGTGATCGCGGACGTTCTTGATCCAGCCGGAAGCGACCTCGCTGATGTGACAGAGGCCGCGTTTCTCCTCGTACTCGTCGAGGTCGACGAAGACGCCGAAATCAGCGATCTCGTCGACGTCGCCGACGACGAGTTCGCCGGGTTCGGGCCAGCCGCTGTACTTCATAACGGAGTGGTGAGGCGGTTACCGCGCCTCAACGGTTTCGACGATCTCGCCGTGCAGTTCGGCCTCGCCGCCGGTCGGGGTCGCGAGGGTCGTGCCGCAGACCGCACACGACACCGTCGAGGAGGCTTTCGCGAAGACGACCTGTTCGTTCTCGCAGTCGCCGCAGGCAAGGAGGTGGAAGCTTCCTGCCATACTTACTCCTGGAACGTGAGTCGGCCGGCGCGCCAGCCCTTTCGCATGTGGGCCTTGCCGCAGTCGGCACAGCGGTACTTCAGGTGGGTCTTTTTCGTCGGCTTGTCACCACCGGGCACCTTCGAGTACCCGCCGGCGTTGCCGATCGTCGCGAGCGCGCGGCGTCGCTGACGCGCGTCGCGTTTCATTCCGGTCGCCCGACCCGATCGAACCTTCTCCACTTCGTGCTCGTGGTGTGAGTCACAGTGTGGACAGTACGTGTTGAAACGGCGTGGCATTTCCATGGATATCGACCTTGTGTCGCGGTTCGTCGCCGACGCTTAAAACGGGTTTGGTCTGTTTCGCGGACGGAGTCACCCGCACATCTCCCACTCTGCGACCGCCCGTACCGGCGATCCGTCGCCGTCTCGAAGGCGGAGCGGAAACGCGTACAGTCGGAACCGGTCGGGGAGGTCGTCGAGGCGACAGAGGTTCTCGAGGATCGGGAGCTCGTCCCGGAGGAGGGCGTCGTGAGCGGCGGTTCCGACTGGATCGGTCTCGCCGTCCTCGTCGGAACCGGCCGGGAGTGACCCGGCCTGTTCGCCTACCGCTGACGGCGTCGGGTCCGGACCGAAGGTATCGAGGCCAACGCCGAACCCCCGATCGCGACACCACGCCGCCGCGGCCTCCGTCAGGTACGGGTGATCGCGGTAGCGGTCGGTTCCCCAGTGGGCCTCCCACCCCGTCCGGAGGACGAGCAGGCGGGGGCGGTCGAAGACGATGTCCTCGCTGCTATCCACGGTGTCGATCGTCGACGAAAGCATCGCCTGCGTGATCGGCTCCCGCGGCTCCAGCGGCCGAAGGTCGACGAGTCGCGCGTCGAAGACGAATCGCCCCACGTCGCGGTCGTCTATCGTCTCGCCGTTCCGAAGGGTGTGTCTCGGCGCGTCGATGTGGGTCCCGGCGTGGGTCCCCGTTCGCAGTTCGCTCGTCGCGTACCCGCCGCTCTCGTGGGTGGCGTCGGCCGTCAGCGTCACCTCGGGGTCGCCGGGATACGTGGGCATCCCCGTCTCGATCCGTCGTGAGAGGTCACGAAACACGGCTGAAGATGGTGTCGGCAGCTGTTAAATATGCGTCCCTGGCTCACCCACGTTCTCAGAAGGGTGCCCGATCCACCTTCTCTGTGCTCAGGACGGCGAAGCGGCGCGACCCGGTGAGCGTTGATGGAAAACAGGAGATCAACTGGACCACCTCCTTCACCCTCAAGGCGACGACGCCTTCCGCCTCCCGAACGTATTTGCGCCGCCCGACGCAGAGTGCGTGCATGTCGGAACTCCCGCTCGACGCGTACTACGATCTCACACAGATCGGCGAGATCGCCGTCTCCCCGTCCGGCGATCGAGTCGCTTTCACCGCCACCGAATACGATCAGGCCGACGACGAGGCTGTCTCCTCGCTGTTCCTCGTCCCGACGGACGGTTCCCGCGAGCCGCATCGGCTGACGAGCGCCTCGGGGGCATCGTCGCCGAAGTGGGGCCCCGAGGGCGATCGCCTCGCGTTCGTGGCGGCCCGTGAAGAGGATACCGAACGTCGGGTCGGCTGGGATGATCGGGACGAAGTTGTCGGCGAGAACGGCACCGAAGGTGACTCCGAAAACGACGCAGACGACGCAGACGACGCAGACGACGCGGACGACGCAGACGACAGTGACGGAGAGTCAGAACCCACCGGCGGCAACGGCGACGACGAGCCGAAGCCGCAGGTGTGGCTGTTCGATCTTGCACTCGGCGGCGACGCCCGACAGGTCACGGACCGCGACGAGGGCGTCGTCGGCTTCGACTGGTCGCCAGCGGGCGATCGGTTGGTGATCGAGTCCCGAGACCCGACCGACGAGGAGTCCGACTACCTCGATCAGATCCGTGAGGAGGGCGGCCCCATCGAGACGACGCGGCTCCAGCACAAGCTGAACGGCGTGGGATGGACCGACGACGTGACGACGTATCTCTTCGTCGTCGATCTCGACGATCCGGAAATCGATCCCCGACGGCTCGACGACGCGTACGGCGGAGGCGCGTTTCAGGACGTCGCCGGGATGGGCCCTCACTGGGGCGACTCGGGCCGGATCGCGTTCACCGCCTGCCGGCTCGACCGCCCCGACGACACCACGGTACGAGACGTGTACGCCGTTTCGCCCGACGGCGGTGACGCGGAGCGGCTCACCGACGGTGACCTCTCACACGGAGCGCAGACGTGGCGTCCCGGCGGTGACGACCTCGCGACCGTCGCCGGCGACCCCGACGACCCACCGTCGCCGGCACAGGTGTACCTGATCGACGGCGAGACAGGCGAGAACGACACCGACGAGGCGAGCGAGGCCGAGGACGGTCCGCTCTCGCTCACCGCCGACCTCGACAGGACAGTCGCTCGCGGCGGGAAGCCGATGTGGGTCGACGACGCGATCTACACCCGGATCGCCGACGAGAGCCACACGCGACTCGTGAGGGTCGAAACCGACGGCACCGTGAATCGGGTCTTCGACGCGCAGGGACGCGACCGCGCGATGGCGGGCTTCGACGCCGCGGACGACGGGTCGACCGCAGTGGTCGTGCTGTCGCATCCCGGCGAGGGGACGGACCTATACGCGGTCGACGCGGCGGACCTCGATGCTCGTTCAGACGCGGACCCCGACTCGTCTCGGCGGCTCACTCGCGTGAACGAGACGCTCACCGACGAGTTCGCGATGCCCGATGTCCGGCGCGTCGAGTGGGAATCGAACGGCTGGACGATAGACGGGGTGTGCTACCACGACCCGGAGATGGATCCCGAAGACGGCTCGCACCCTCTCGTGGTTGCGATCCACGGCGGCCCGCTGTCGTACGACGAACCCGTTTTCAGCTTTTCTCACGCCGCGCTCACGAGTCGCGGATATCTCGTCTTCCGACCGAACTACCGCGGCGGCACCTCTCGGGGCCGCGAGTTCGCCGCGGAGCTGACCGGCGCGTGGGGGACCGCGGAGGTCGCCGACATCGCGGCCGGCGTCGAGTCGCTCGTCGACCGCGGGTGGGTCGACGCCGAGCGCGTCTTCGGCCACGGCTTCTCGTACGGCGGCATCGCGCAGGGGTTCCTCGTGACCCGAGAGCCGGACCTGTTCGCGGCGGCCGCGCCGGAACACGGCATCTACGACCTCCGGTCGGCGTTCGGCACCGACGACACGCACACGTGGTTCGAGACGGAGTATGGTCTCCCGTGGGAGAATCCGGACGGGTATGACGCGTCGACGGCCATCCTCGACGCCGGCAACATCGAGACGCCTCTGTTGGTGATGGCCGGCGGCGAGGACTGGCGCTGCCCGCCGTCACAGTCGGAGCAGCTGTACGTCGCGGCCCGCAAACAGGGCGTCGACGCCGAGCTCGTCGTCTATCCGGATGAACACCACAACATCGGAGACCCGGACCGGGCGATCCACCGGCT
>LKMY01000006.1 GCA_001564205.1 Nanohaloarchaea archaeon PL-Br10_U2g5 | reverse complement strand
TTCAATGGGCCACGTCGATCTCGTCTGGCAGTGCGCCTGGCTTCAACGCTCTCTTCACGCGATGCGCAAGCGAGAGCGCGTTCACGCCGTCCTGTCCGCTCACGACTGGCTCGGTCCCGTTCTGAACCGCATCGAGGAAGGCGTCGAGCTCTTTTTTCAAGGGTTCGCCGTTGTCGACCGTCGGGCGTTCGACGACCTGCTCGCTCCGGTAACGGAGGTCCCCGTCGTTCACGAGGAACTCCGGACGGGTTCGGCGGTGGATCGTGACCGAGCGGTCGATGTAGTCGACCGTCACGATACACTCTCTGGCGGTCAGCGTCAGCTCGCGCACCTTGCGCTGTGTGACACGACTCGCGGTGAGCGATCCGACGACGTCGTTTTCGAATCCGAGCGTCGCCGCGACGTACTGGTCGTCCGGACTGCCGGCAGCGGTCACGTCGGCTACCGGTGACCCGACGAGCGACAGAAGCACGTCGAGGTCGTGGATCATCAGATCGAGCACGACACCGTCGCCGACATCGCGTCCGTCTTCGACCGGCGGACCTAGCCGGCGGGCCTCGGCCGCGATGAGATCGAGATCGTCGACGAACTCGCTCACCGTCCGAACTGCGGGATTAAATCGCTCGATATGGCCGACCTGCAGGATAACGCCGGCAGCGTTCGCGGCGTCGACGAGCGCCGCCGCGTCCGCAGTCGTCGTCGCGAGCGGCTTCTCGACGAGCGCGTGTACCCCCGCGTCGAGCGCTTCCGAGGCGACCGGTCGGTGATAGCGACTCGGCACTGCGACGGAGACTGCATCCACGCCGTCGAGCAGCGCTCCGGTCGACATGGCGCGCGTTCCGTACTCCGTTGCGACCGCCGCCGCGCTCTCCTCGTCGACGTCGCTCACGCCGACGAGTTCGGCGTTCGGTGACTCCGCGTACACGCGGGCGTGGTGCCGCCCCATGCTCCCGACGCCGAGGACGCCCACTCGAACGGTCACGGGCTGAACCCCTCCAGTGCGTCGGCGACGGCGTCGACCTCACTCCGGTCGAGCGAGGGGTGGACCGGAACGGACAACACCGTTTCGGCCGCGCGCTCGGCGACCGGCGCGGATCCCCCGATATCGGCGTACGCCGGCTGCCGGTGGATCGGCGTCGGGTAGTACACCCCGGTATCGATCCCGGCATCGGCGAGGTGGTCCCGCAGGGCCTCGCGGTGCTCCGTCCGAACGGTGTACTGGTGGTACGCGTGTCGAGCGTTCGACGGATCCGGCGGTGCGGTAACCGCCGGCTGTTCCGCGAGCGCGCCGTCGTACTTGGCGGCGTTGCGTCGCCGGATGTCGACGAACTCCGGAAGGCGGTCTAACTGCGCCCGGCCGAGTCCTGCACCGAGACTGGTGAGCCGGAAGTTGTGGCCGACCTCGCTGTGTTCGTACGATCCCGTGCGACCGTGATTGACGAACCGGGCGACGCGCTGGGCGAGGTCGCCGTCGTCAGTGAGCACCATTCCACCCTCTCCGGTCGTCATGTTTTTGGTCGGATAAAACGAGAAACAGGCCGTGTCACCGAGTGACCCCGCCGGCCGACCGTCGAGCGTCGCGCCGTGAGCCTGTGCGGCGTCCTCGACGAGCGCGGCGTCGTACTCCTCGGCGATCGCCTGCAGCTCGTCCATCGCCGCCGGCAGCCCGTACAGGTGAACGGCGATGATCGCATCCACGTCGCCGTTGTGGTCCGCGACAACGTCTCGGACGGCCTCCGGATCGAGGTTTAGCGTCGACGAGTCGACGTCGGCGAAAACGGGGTCAGCCCCGCAGAGCCTGACCGCGTTCGCGGTTGCAACGAACGAGAACGGCGTGGTGACGACGCGGTCTCCGGGGCCGATTCCCAACCCCTTCAACGCGGCGTGCAGCGCCGTCGTTCCGTTCGACGTTGCGACGCCGTGATCGACGTCGCAGTGGGCTGCGAACGCGGATTCGAACGCGCGGACCTCGGGGCCGTCAGCGATCCGGCCGCCGATGGCGGTCTCGACGAGGCTGTCCAGTTCGGGCACACCGATCCGGGGGTCGGCCATTCCGACGGTCATCGTGGGACCAGACTGCAGGGCTCGTGAGCGATTCGTCCGCGGTCGTCATGTGTCGTTCGAGGGAGCATAGTCGTGTCCGGAGCGTACTGAGAAAGCGAGCGGGCACGTGCATTGTTAAGCAGCCCGTTGTCCGCGGTAACGGTCGTCTATCGAGGTGATCGTTCTCCGTCGCTCCCGTCGAGTGCACCGCCCCGACGACCTCACTGCTCCCGGTTCCGAACCCGATCGCGGAGGTACAGCACCGGCTCCCTGACGCCGGGCATACCGTCATACACCCACAGCAGCGCACTGAACAGCATCATTCCGCCGACGATGAGGACATAGAGACCCGGCGGTCCCGAGAGGAGATCGGCCGCCGAGTCGGTGAAATAGGTCCAAAAAGTCCCGGTGAACCCGTCGGGATACGATGACTCCGTCGTTGCGATCGGCCACAGCACGCGGCTGAGCGGGAGGTGTCCGTCGAGGATGTAGTGCGGGATGATGTCTGCCGGGAGGTGAAGCAAGTAGCCGGTCGCGAACGCGGCTCCGATCTCTCGGCGATCGAGCGCTGCGGTCACCGCGAAGACGACGGCGGTGGTCGGGACCGCGAAAAACACCGAGTGGGCGATCCCGTATCCCGACGGGAAGACGCCGAACTCCCACGCGAGGGGCTTGTCGATCAGGTCCGGGAAAACAGAGGCGAAGACGACGGTGACGGCTTCCCATCCGGTCGGCGAGCGCTGCCACAACAGGTGGATGCCGATCGAGTACGCAACGTACCCGATAACGGCGTGCTCCCACGGCCACACGGCTACGAGCCTCCGCCGACATCGACCCAGATATGTAGATGGCGGTACGCGGTGTCTTCCGACGGCGTTCCGGCGGCGTCACCGCGATAGAGGTAGTAGCTCACACGGAGGTTCTCACCGACGAGCGGCGGCGCGACCTCGTGATCGACGATCTCGTGTTCGCCGGGGGACACCGTCGTCGTCGCTCGATCCAGCTCGGCCGTCTCGACCCGCGTGAGCTGACCGTCCGCTTCGGAAACCCGTTCGATTGTCGTGATCACGGTGTACGTTGTCGTTTCGGCTTCGTAACTCCTGATCCCCCACGAGAGCTCGGTCGGCTCGTCTCGCTCGAGCTCTTCGGGGTACCCCGCCGAGACGTACTCGCCGTCTTCGTCGACCGTGAGCAGGTGGAAGTCGGTGTACGTCTCGCCGTCGACCGGCGTTGCAGCGGCGAACGCGAACGTTCCGCCCGCGATTAGGATGCTACAGACGAGCGCGGCCGTGAGCACACGGTTGATCCGCGACCCCGAGGTGAGCCCGTCGATCAGCTCGGTAACCCATGTGCCAACGGGAACGTACAATCGCTCCTCCTCTGGAAGTTGCAGCCGGCGGTACGCCGCGATCACCCCGACGACAGCGACGTAGCCGCCGATCATCGCAAACGTTCCGCGAGTGGTGAATCCCGAAGAGAACTGACCGATAGTGAGCGCGATGATCGGGACGAGTGCGATGCTCAGACCGAGCGACAGCGCGCCGCGCTCGCGCAGCGTGATCCGCGTTCCCTCGACGCCCCGTCGAAGTGACTGCTCTCGCTCGGTTAACGGGAACAGCGCAGCGGTCGTGACGTATCCGGGGAGAACGCAGACCGTGACGACGCTCGCTGCGACCCTGAGGAGAGAACCCTCTTGGAGAAAGAACGTAGCGTACGTCGCAGCGAGGAACACTCCGGCCGCGACGAGGTCGAACGGCAGTCGTCGTTCGAATCCGACCGTGTCGCGACCGGAATCAGACGACCGTCTCATACGGACAGTGAAAACAGGTGAGAAACGCGATCGGCGACCGCCTGTTCTGCGCCGGTGACGAAACGCTGTGACATGACCGTACTACTGCCGTACGATGGAATTGTAATGAGTATCTTACTCAGGAGGATGCGAGACAACGATACCTCTACCGAGTGATAGCCTCCAGATAACAAAGAGTAATACCCGGAATCCGAAGCTATTGCGATTGAACGAAGACGGTACTCCGAATGTCAGACTCAGACAACACCACACTCTCCCAAGACGTCGCCTTCGACCTGTTGAGCAACGCCCGCAGGCGGTTCGTGCTCAGGCAGCTGCAGGAAGGATCAGACCCGATCGAACTCGGCGACCTCGCAGGGGCGCTTGCCGCGAAGGAGAACGGGGTCTCAGTCGAGGAGTTAACCGCTCAACAACGGAAGCGCACGTACGTCTCTCTGTATCAGACGCATATCCCGAAAATGGTTGAGTCAGGAATCATCGAGTACGACAGCGACTCGGGCGTGATCTCGTCGACGAAACACGTCGACGAACTTGCCGCATACTTTCACTCGACGCCCGAGATGCCGCCGTGGGCGCTGGCGTACGGGAGCATCGCCGTCCTTGGGATCGGCGTCTATCTCCTGACTGCGTTGAGCGACACCCTGGCCGTCAACGCCGTCTACGTCGGGCTCCCGTTTTTCGTCGCGTTCATCGTGTTGAGCCTGATCCATTACAAGTACGTCAACGACATCCGCGAGAACAGGGGACTTGTCCCCGTGGACGAGGAGTAATTACTCATATGACAGACAAATGGGACCGAATCGGCTTCGTCATCAGCTCCCAGTACCGCGTGTCGGTTTTAGAACGGCTTGCAGAAGGGCCTGCAACGCCGTCGGGAATCGCAGACGACAAAGGCGTCGAGATCGCCGCGGTCTCTCACGCACTCTCCGGGCTCCGAGAGCGCGACCTCGTCGAGCTCCTCGTCTCTGAGGATCGGCGAAAGGGGCGCGTCTACGGAATTACGGAGTCCGGAGAGGCGCTGTGGTCGGAGATCACGACGCAGGGATTGCTCGACGACTCACAGGATCTTTGAGTAGGCTGTCATCGCGAGTCGGTACAACGGGTGTGTGACCGCATTGTTGCGAACAGTGGAAAGCGTGAACGACGACAGGCGGACCGAACTGCATAGAGTACGCACACACCTGACACTCGTCGCTACTCCTCGGACGATCCGTCCGTCTCGTCCGTTTCGTCGTCCGTTGCTCTCTCGTCTGCTGTCGCTGCATCGTCGTCTCCCGTTGCGTCGCTCGTGACCTCTTCAGGGAGGAGCATCGTCGGATCTCGGGAGTGACCCGGCGACGCGGCAAACCGGGCGATCCGATCGAGCTCCTCGTCAGTGAACCAGTCGCTCACAGCGATTCACCCGGCTGCGGTCCTGTCAGCTGAGCGCTGCTGCTCGGTCGCCTGCTCTCTGTCAACTGAGCGCTACTACTCAGTCGCCTGCTCTGATCCGCGGACTGGCGCCTCAGTGACGGTGATCTCACCGTCGCCGAAGACGGACACTCGGTACCCGCCGAACCGGAAAGATACCTGCACGTCGGGGCCACCGGTTCGAACGATCTGACGGAGCGCGTCTGGGTCGACGACGTCATACAGCCGCGTCTCCCACTGACACGGGTCCACATCGGAGACCGCCGAGACCGCCTCGACGATCGCGACACCGATCTGCTCGTACTCCGCGTAGTTGAAGAACGCCGGTCCGTCCGTCGGTTCGTTCTGGTGTACTGCTCCGGCTCCGCCACAGTCGGTCGGTTCGAATGTATGCACCATACAAGTCGGTCAGCTAATTCTGTCGACTCCAGGTACATATACTTTACACCTCCGTCGTGATAGTGTTTTTCACCTAACCAGTTCGACAAAGGAGTCGTTCTACTCCGCCGACTCATCCGATCGGTGTTAATCATCGTTCGTTCCCTGGGCGGCTTCGGCTGACGGCTCGTTCTCGGCGATCGCTTGCAGGCGGCGCTCTGCCTCGTCTCTGTCTTCGGGATATCCGACATCGATCCGCCACCCATCGAGTCCGATCGCGTCGATGGTCCTGCCGGATTCGATGAGGAGATCGATGGCATCGGAGAGCTCGTACTCGCCGCGATCGGACGGTTCGACCAATCGCGTCGCGTGGAATATCGCCGGCGAGAACGTGTAGAATCCGGTCATCACGAGGTTGGACGGCGGGTCGTCCGGCTTCTCGATCACGTCGGTGATCTCGCCGTACCCGTTCGTGACACAGACGCCGTAGCGGGACGCCTCCTCGTACGGGACTTCCTCGACGAGGAAGGCGGCGTCGACGCGACTCTCCCGCTGGCGACGGACAACGTCCCCGAGGTTCGCCTCGAACACGTTGTCGCCGAGCATGAGCATGAACTCGCCGTCGACGTGCGCTTCGACGGTGTTGAGCGCGTGTGCGAGCCCGAGCTGCTCCTCCTGTCTCGTGTACGTGATCGGAATCCCGTTGAACTCCTCGCCGTAGTGGTCGATGATATCGTCGGCGCGATACCCGACGACGACGAGCAGCTCCTCGGCGTCGAGCGCCGCGAGCTTGTCGAAACAGTGCGTGAGGATGGGACGGCCATCGACTTCGACGAGCCCCTTCGGCGTCTCCTCCGTGAGCGGTCGAAGACGGGTCCCTTGGCCGGCGGCGAGTACAACTGCTTGCATCATCGGGATCCGGAGCCACGGGGGGTTTGTTATGAAGGGCTTATCAGCGGAGCCGATCGCGTATCTGAGTCCTACTCCGTCTAAGCCTGCCGGCGCGCAGTTTACTCTCGACGGCGCCGAGCGCCTCGTGTCCCCCGGTTGGCCGGGTACTAAACGCATAACAAACCGGAGTGGACAGCAGTATCAACTGATGACAGACAGCGCCGACCTGACTGACTCCAGCGGGGATTCGGCCGACTCACGCGTCGATCCGACCGACTCACCCGTCGATCGCGCCGACCCCAGCGTTGACTTCACCGAGATCAGCGTCGACGGCGACACGATTGACGACGTGGTCGACGTGCTTGAAAGCGGTCGATACGTGAAGGGACCGATCCTCGAGCGGTTCGAGGATCGGTTCGCCGAGAAGACCGGTGTCGACCACGCAGTCGGCGTCTCTAGTGGCACCGCAGCGATCCTCCTCGCGCTTCAGGCCGCGGGGATCGGCCCCGGCGACGACGTGTTCGTGCCGGGACATACCTTCTTCGCAACGGCCAGTCCAGTGCTCTCGCTCGGGGCGAATCCGGTGTTCGTCGACGTCGACTCGGACACGTACACGATGGATCCGGAGGGTCTCGCTGCCGCCGCGGAGTCGGCCGAGAACCCGGCGGCGGCCATCCCGGTCCACATCTACGGCGGCATGGCCGACATGAGCGCAATTCGCGCGGTCGCCGACGAGCACGACATGTTCGTGTTATCCGATTCCTGTCAGGCACACTTCGCGAGCCGCGACGGCGAGCGGGCGGGGTCCGCGGGCGACGCGGGCGCGTTCAGCTTCTACCCCTCGAAGAACATGACCGTCGCCGGCGACGGCGGAATGGTGACGACTGACGACGGGGAGCTCGCAGAGCGGATGCGGAGGTTCCGCAACCACGGTCGCGGTGACGACGGGATCCACCGCGCGCTCGGGCTCAATTACCGACTCGACGAGACGAGCGCCGCCGTCGGGCTCGGCCAGCTGGCGAAGGTCGAACGGTGGAACGCGAGTCGAAACGCCGCGGCGGGTCGATACACTGATCGCCTCACGGATGTCCCTGCGGTGACCACTCCGACCGAACCGGCCGACGGGTTCCACGTGTACCACCTCTACGTGATACAGGTGCCCGACCGGGACGCCTTACGAGACCACCTCGCGAGTGACGGAATCGACACCGGAATCCACTACGACACGCCGCTGCACGAGCACCCGGCGATCGAAGAACGCGTCGGTGATCTCGATCTTCCCCGGAGCGAGCGACTCGCAGATCATATCGTGTCGCTTCCGATGCACCCGAACATCTCGGAGTCCGAAGTCGAGTACGTCGCACAGACGATCTCGGAGTACTACCAATGAACTACGCCGTCATCGGCACGGGCTACTGGGGGAGCAACCACGTTCGCGTCGCCACCGAGCTGGCCGAGGAAGGCGTCCTCAACGACGTGATCCTGTGTGACCTCGACGAGGACCGCCTCGACGACCTCGCTTCGAGTTACGGCGTCCGAGGCGTGACCGACTACGAGCGCTTGCCGGAGCTCGGCGTCGAGGCGGCGACAGTTTCGACCCCGTCGCCGACACACCATCGGATCGCGACGGATCTGCTCGAAGCCGGCGTCGACGTGCTCGTCGAAAAGCCGCTGGCGATCGACAGCGACGACGCGTGGGAGATCGTCGACGTCGCGAACGAACACGACCGGACGCTCGCAGTCGGGCACATTTTCAGACACCATCCGGCCCTCGTCGATCTGAAGCGTCGGATCGACCGGGGAGAGCTCGGGCGGATTAAGTACCTCTCGGCCTCCAGGTTCTCGTTTCGGGTCCCGCGTGAGACGACGGGCGCGCTCTACTCGCTCGGTGTTCACGACGTCGATATCTCGAACTACCTGCTCGGTGATCAGCCGGAGCAGGTGTACTGCTCGCTCGACGACGTCGTTCGCGAGGGAATCGACGAGACCGCCACGCTTGTCTTGGAGTACGACGGGGCGACGAGCGTGATTAACGAGTCGTGGCAGGTACCGGTGTTCGGGAAGCGGCGCGACCTCGTCGTCGTCGGCTCCGAGAAGGCGGCGTACGTCGACTACCTGGAAGACAACGTGATCGAGCTGTACGACAGTCGAGTCGTCGAGCGAAACGGGTCGATGAGCGTCCGCGACGAAGGAAAGCAGGTGTATGAAGCGCCGAACCGAGAGCCGCTCCGCGCGGAGATCGAGGAGTTCATCGGCGCGAGCCGCGGAGAGACGACGCTGCGAGCACCGGGGCGAGTTGGCGCTCGGGCAGTCGAGCTGCTGGAAGACGCCAAACGCTCGGCCGACACGAGAAACACCGTCACCGTTGCCAGCTCGGATCGCTCGACTGAGCCGATCGGCTCGCGCGAGCCGCAGCGACTCGAGTCCGACGGCTCCGGCTCCGCCGATCAGTAAGAGTCGTACGCCTCACCCCTTCCTGACGTCAGTCGCCGACTACTCGTTGTAGCCGACAATTTCTGCGGGATTCCCCGCGACGATCGCGTCATCTGGGACGTCGTCGACGACGACCGCACCGGCGCCGACAGTGGCGTTCTCGCCGATCTCGACGGGCAACAGCGTCGCGTTCGTTCCGATCGACGCACCGTCACCGATGATCGTCGGCTCCCAGGCGTCTGGGTCGCCACTCGGCGGATACAGGTCGTTAACGAGCTTCGCGCCGTGGCTGACGAAGACGTCGTCGCCGATCCGCGTCAGCGACGGAATAAATGCGTGCGACTGGATCCGAGTACGGTCGCCGACGACGACGTCTGACTGGATCTCGGCGAAGGTCCCGATCATCACCTCGTCGCCGAACGCCGCGCCGTAACAGTTGACGAACCGCCAGACGCGACAGTCATGACCGAACTTGCAGTCGGCGAGTACGGCGAACGGGGCGATCTCTGTGCCGTCCCCTATCTGGCAGTTCTCGACGAGTCGTAGCGATTCGGGTTTTTGCTCGTTCATGACCTCGGATGCGGCGACCAGACACAAAGGTATATATTGACTTCTCGCCGCCACAGAGCACGATCCGCTCGTTCGATGCGGTACACGCGGCGTTTGGCTCTCCATAACTAATTCGCCAAGCCGACGAACACGGACGATGACATTACGATCGGCGGTCGTCGGTGCGGGAGTCGTATCGGAGCGCCACCTCTCGGGACTCGATCGGAATCCGAAGACGGAGCTCGCGGCGATCTGTGACCTCGACGAAGAGCGCGCGGGCGAAAAAGCGATCAAGTACGGGATCAAAGCGTACTACGACCTCGACGAGATGCTCGCGTCCGAACAGCTCGACTGGGTGCACATCTGTACACCCGTTCGTACCCACGTGCCGTTGGCCAAACAGGCGCTGAAGGCGGGCGTCCCGGTACTGATCGAAAAACCGGTCGCGGAGACGGTCGAGGCGGTCGAGGAGCTGGAAGCCGCTTCACGCGACACTGGTGTTTCCGTATCCGTCGTCCACAACCACGTGTTCGACCCCGTGATGCGGAAGCTTCGAAGCCGGATCGACGCGGGGGACCTCGGCGAGGTTCGCGGCGTTGACCTGCAGTACACGGGTTTGACGCCGCCGGACACACCGAACCGAGGGAGCTGGGCGTTCGACCTCCTCGGCGGCGAGTTTGAGGAGGGTATCCCGCACTCGCTATATCTCGCACTCTACATCGCGGGCTACCCGGCCAGCCGAAAGGAGATAACCGCGCAGACTGCGCTCCGAGGAGAATATAAACAGGAGTTCGGCTACGACGGGGCTCAGGTCGGCTACGTCAGTGACGACGGCGTGATCTGCAACGCACAGATGCTCTCCGGCACCGTTCCGGTCCGAGTGTTATACGTCCACGGTACTGAGGCCTCGTTCGCCGCCGACATCGTGTCACAGACGCTTGTGGAGTTCGACCGCGACTACCAGGGATCTCCGACCGGCCGTGCGATGAACAACGTCGATCAGGCAGTCGACCGGATCGCCGGGACGTTCGAAAACGCGATATCTGTCGTCCGCCGGTCGCGCGACGACAGCTGGGAGACCGCTACCGAGCTCGACTCACTGTTCCACCAGCTCGACCGTGAGGCCGACGCCCTCCTCACTGGCGCCGAGCCGGCGATTCCCCTCGAAGAGGCGAAATGGACGATCACGCTGATGGAGTCGATCCGAGAGAGCGCCGGCGGCAAGACTACCGGGTCAGACAGACCCACTGAGGATACCGGCAGTGAAGCGGCTACTGACGTCGGTGAGACCGCTGAGCCGCCGCAAAACTAGTGTTACCGCCCACGATTCGTCCCCGACCTCGGGCGACGTCTGTCTGAAACGGAGCCGTTTTTTGTCCATCCGTCGCTCCGAGACGCCGCGTTCACGTGAGGACCGTCCAGATCCGCCGGAGGTCCAGTAGCCCTCCGAGCGTTACGAGCACGGCCCACACTACAACACCGACACTGACGACGAGAAGCAGCGAAATAAGCCCTGAAACCAGCGGGACGAGCTGTCGGACGACCGCGCCCATGACGAGGGACACGCCGGTCACAGCGGCGAGGGTCCGACCCAACGCACCCACGTTCAATTCCAGTTCGGTGTGGATGATGTAGACGTTTGTCGTCGTGTACACGGTATACGTTAGCACGGTTGCGACGGCGGCTCCGACCACGCCGAGCCACGGAATCAACAAGAGATTCAACAGGAAGTTCGCCACCGAGGTCACCGTCTTCACAATCGCCCGCTCGCGAGCGCGCCCGAGAAAATCGAGTCCGTCGCTCGTCACCTTGTTAATTGCGTTCACGAGCATGAACCCGGCCAACACCTGTAACACGGGAGCCGCTCCCGCGTACTCCGGGCCGAAAACCGTCGAAACGACCGGGTCCGCGACGAGGATCAACCCGACCATCGCCGGAACGTACAGTAGCACGACGTGTTGTAGCGAGGACTCGTACACCTGACGGGCGCGAGACCGGTTCTGTTTCGCGGACTGCTCGCCGATGGCCGGCGATATCGTATACCCGAGCGACTCCGCCGGGATCGACGCGAACTGGGACACCTGCTTAGCGATCGTATAAAAGCCGACGGCGGCAGGACCGATGAACATCCCCACGAGCACCGTGTCGATCCGCTTGTCGAGCACGTTCGCACCGCGGGTCGCGGTGAGGGGAACGCTGTACTCCAAAATGCGTCTGCGGAGTCCCGGCAGCATCTCGTCGGTGCTCGGGAACGAGGTGTACTGACTTCGGTAGAAGACGACTCCGCCGACGGCGGCAGTTATCGCGAATCCGACGACGTATCCGGCGAGCGCGCCCACCGCGCCGAACCCAGCTAAGACGAGAAGAACGGCTCCGAGGAGTCTGGAAACCCCCGAAAGCGCGGTAAGCCGCCCGCTCCAGTCGACCCGGTTTACGGCTTGAAACAGCCGACCGACCGAGGACCGCAACGTACCAAAGACGATGTAGCCCGCGCCGATAACGAGTAGCGGAGCGAGATCCGGTTCTTCGAGCGCCGTGGCGATGAGCCCACTCCCGGCGGCGATTCCCGCTCCGACGACGATCGAGAGTCCGAGGACGACGACCAGGCTGAACCGGATAACGTGCCGGACCTGTCCCGGCTCCGTCTCAGCGAATTCAGTGATGTAGCGGGCCGCCGACGACGGAAGTCCAAGGGTCCCGAAGATCGCTATCACGCCGACGATCGACAGTCCGTAGTGGAGCAGCCCGAACGACTCGGGAGTGAGGAGAAACCTCGCGAGGACGATCATCAGAATACCGTTCGCGACGGAGTCGATGATGTTCCCGCCGAGGCTCGCTTTCACGCCGGTGACTATGCGGTCCGTGAGCGACATCTATGTTCCCGTGCCTGTTCGCGGTGAACTGGCTCGGGCGTGTGGACCGGCCGAAGAGAAGGAACCGGTCGGGAAGCGACGTTCACAGGTCATACACTGGCACGTCCCACTGCCCACAGGTTTGTTATGGATAACATACTCTGTTTGACTCGGTGTGTGAAGAGTGATGGTCCCGACCGCAGACCGGTTCAACAACCGCCGTTGACTCGCTCGACAGTGCCGGAAATCGAGCGATCGCCCGTAGTAGTGTCTCACTACTCGCCGATATGCGCTGATTACCATCTCAGAAGCGCGTCCCCGTTTATTAAGCGGTTCGTACCATTAGGGTATATCCAATGGTACGTAGATAATATAATTCGGTACGTGCCTCATAATCAAACCGTAATCAAGTAGTATCGTCTTACTTTCAATCCCAGTGAACCCACAAAAACGCTCTTAATGGTAATGTTGCTCTACTCGTCCATGGCAGACAGCCATAACGGAGACGACAAGCACAGTTCGCGATTTGGTCGCCGCTCCTACATGGGGCTTATCGGTGGTGCAGTCGGTATGGTCGGATTAACGGGCGTTACGACGGCTCAAGAGGCGGATACCGATTCGGTCGTCGACCTCGGTGAAATGGGACTCAGCGAGGGCGACAGGATCGACAATTACCTCGAGGAGTACTTCGAGAGCGGCGTCGAGGTTCGGGTTCCGGAAGGCGAGTACGAGTATCACGGCTCCGGCTTCGCGGGGAGTCGCAGCGACGCCGCAGTCATCGGCGAGGGAGAGGTCATCCTCACCAACGAGGTCGGCCCGTACCAGGAGACGATCATCGCCAGCGACGGAGTCGTCGAGATCCGGAACCTGACGCTCCGCGGCGAATCTGGGCCCGAGAAGACGCGGTTTAGACTGGAAGCCCGGTCTGGCGGCCGCGTGCTGATCGATAATTTCAATCTCCCCGACGGGAATACCAATCCGGGCGATGCCCGCGGCTACTACGTCCCCCCTCGACACGCCGGCGTCGTCGAGATCCGGAACAGCTACATCGCCAACTTCTCCAACAACGGAATTTACGCGAGCCCCCCCGGATTAGACAAGGACGGGCAGGTGATCGTCGAGAACTGTTTCCTCCACAACAACAACATCACGGGCATTCGCCTGGGTTCATCCGGCAGCGTCGCCCGCAACTGTCTCGTGTTGAACGACGGTAGTCCGCCGCCGATCACCTCCGGCGGTGCGATCAACATGCGCGGGATTCGGGTCAGCGAAGTCGGTGAAGACATCACGATCGAGAACTGCGAGATCATCCACTCGTACTCCGGCGCGGGCGGCCCCATCGAACTCCACCGCGACGCCGACGGTGGGAGCGGAACCATTCGGAACGTGCTGATCCGCAACGAGACGAGTACCGACGCGATAAACGAACAAGGTGGGAATGCGGCGAGAAACTGGTCAGCGAGTAACGTCTCCATTACCGGCGACGGCAACCTCAACTACCCTTCGGAGTTCGATGACGTGTGTGTCGGCGACAGCTGCCCGTCGCCGGTCGGCGACGACCCCCAGCAGACCGGAAGCGAGGACGGTAGCGACGACGAAGAGACGAGCGAGACCGACTCCGGCGTCGTCGGACGCGGCGGCACGGAGCTGTCAATCGTGAAGTCCGGCGATACCGAGTACGAGTTCACGACGACCGGCGAGATCACACCGCTGTACGAGCGAGAGCAGTACAACGCGAACACCGAGTCGCCGGCCGACGAAGCATTCGAGAACGACGACGGCACCTGGACCGCGACCGGCGCGCTCGGCGGCGAAAGCCGCAGCGGTGACTCGTTCTACTACGAGGGAACGATGACGGAGTTCTCGGCGACCGGCGATGCCGATGCGATACAGCTGATCGCGGACGGACAGGACGTGACGCTCGACCAGTTGCTCGACGTCGAGCCAGAACAGACCGACGACGCAGCAGACGACGGATCGACCGACGACGCAGCAGACGACGAGACGGACCAGACGGACGACTCCAGCGAAGAAAACTGGAAAACACTCATTCTCGACGGCACCGCTGTCGACTCGGTGACGCTGTACGGGTTCCGGGTTAGCGGTACGGTAGAGCGCGACGAGGCGATCAGCACCGCGCCCGACGGGAACCAGTGGGACGCCGTGGAAGACGTCGTCGAGGAGGATTCGGTCGACGGCGTTCTCGGGAAGGGGATCGACGGGTACCGCTACACGGGCAACCTCGTCGAACTCGAGTTTGACGGCGCCGTCGATGTCACGATCGACGACTACTGAGCCGAGACTCGTGAACTCCTCAGATGAGTGGGACCGTCAGCGCCACGACCCCGACCCGATCCGGGATCTCGGGTACGAACTGGTTGAGTGGAACTCCCACTGGGTCAGCTACCGGGATGGAGAACGGGTCGTCCTCGTTCCGTCAAAGGAGGACGAATTCGACCGGGAGGCGTACATCGTCGCCAGTGCGGAGACGATGTGTGATACGTTCGACAACCGCTGACGGAGCGCTCTCCCACTGAGCGCAGATCACGACATCGATCCGTTTCCGTCGTCGAGGTTCTCCGTTTCGAGGGTGGAATCAGTCAGGACAATCGCCTCGCCGCCGACCGATAGCGTCGAGTTCCTGAGAACGTTGTCTCTCGATCGACGAAAATCGATACCGTCTCGGTTCGCAGCCGGCTGAGTCACGTCGAGGTCGTCGATCTCGCATTCATCTCGTCCGACGATCAGTACCGCAGCTCCGTCGTCTGCCTCGCCCACGATAGAGACGTTCTCGCACCAAAATCTCGGAGACGGTCCCAATGTCACGAGGTCGTCGTGCGGAGGTTTAACACGAATCGCGTTGATGTCATCGACGTCGACACGTATCTCCGTGTCCCTGACCACTGCCTTCGCGAGATCCGACGAGAGCGTGATTCCGCCGTCACTCGATCCGACGTCAATCATCTCGATCAGCGAGTCCTCAACGACCGCGGGCTCAGCCTCCGGATTCGGCTCGTAGTCGTTGAGCCGAATTCCACGCATGTTCCGGAACTCTCTCTCGGTACTGTCACACCGGACGTGAGCCCCTGTCACGAGAGAGCCGCCGCGAACACGGATGTTCGATATTCCGCTGTTCGCGTAATACCCTCCGTCAACGACGATCCGCCCGGCGGGCGGATCCGCATAGAGCCCGTTGTCGGGGAATCCTTCGATGTGACAGTCTTTGAATGTAAGCTGTCCGCGACTGCTCGCACCGACGAGACAGCCCGTCACGGTCGTCCCGCTCGCCCCACCGTCGGGGAGGGTTAGACCTTCTATCAGGCCGGACCCGTTAGAATCCGTCACATCTAGGCGGACCGGGCTGCGACCGGAGTGAAACGTTCCTCGCACGGTGACGTTACGAATGACCAACCCGTCGGGAATCCGGAAATCAAGCGCGCGAACGAAGCTCTCGGCCTCAGTAAAGTCGAACGCGAGACCTTCGAGATGAATGCTCGTCGCGTCGCTGTTGTTCGAGAAAAAGAGCGTCGTCTCCGTACTCGGCGACGGGACAATGGTGACGTCGTCTCCGATGAGCCCGAATCGCGAGATATCGGGGAGTTCGGGTGGGCTCTCGATCCGGTACCGTCCGGACGGTAGGGACAGGAGGTGACCGTCAGCGGCCGCCTCTTCGAGGATGCTTCCGATCGGCTCGTCTCCCTCGGGATCGATCCCGAAATCTGCTAAATCAACGAGCGAGTCGAACGGCTCCCTGATGAGATCGCTTGGCTCGCTCAGATCGTCGTCGTCTTGCTCGTCGATCGAATCGTCCGTGGACGGAGGAGACGACCCCGAACAGCCGGCTAGCTGGACGATCCCTCCGGTCACCGCCGCTGAACGTGCGAGAAACGCTCGCCGACTCTTGCGCTTCTCTCCCGAACGTGGGGCCGTGTCGCCGTTGGTGTCATCCATCGTCGCCTGCGATCTCACCGTCGTTGGGGACGCCGATCTTGAAACCGACGCGATCGGTCCCACAGAGCTGGGTAGCGGTTGTTCCACTATCGATACAGCTGATCGGCTCACATTGCGGGGCCATTTGATCCGTACATTGTGTACCAAGATGTTTGGTATACACTGCGTACCCGATGGACAAAGGCCCGCAGCAAAGCGATGTCACCCCCTGTCACTCATCCGTGTGGCTCCTGGTCCTTCGGCGCTCGATCTGTCACGATTTCCGCCGACCTCCGCTCCGGGACGGGCCTTGTGCCCGCGGCACGAAGGCCATCCGGACCAGAACGAAGCGGCTATCGGACACCGAAGCAGCCGAATACGGAGCCGGCAACCGGTCCATAACAATGTCGGGACAGACGACGTATCGTGGTAACCGTCGGGACCGTAATCGTCCCGACCCACAACACATGTACGAGGAGACAACGGTCGGCGTCGTCGTACCGGCATACAACGAGGAAGGGTTCGTCGGCGGGGTGATCGAGACACTGCCGGAGTACGTCGACCGAGCATACGTCGTCGACGACTGCTCCACTGACGGCACGTGGGACGAGATCAAGACGACTGCCGACCGTGTTAACGACCGCGAGAGCGAGCGGGACGACGAAACCGGTCGGTTCGACCGACGGATAATTCCGATTCAACACGAGGCGAACCGCGGCGTCGGCGGGGCGATCAAAACCGGCTATCTCCGCGCGAAACGTGACGGTATCGGCGTCACTGCGGTGATGGGCGGCGACGGACAGATGGATCCCGACGAGCTCACGACGGTTATCGATCCGATCGTCGACGAAAAAGCGGACTACGCAAAGGGGAATCGACTGATCAACGCGGACGACCGCGAGGAGATGCCCGGATTCCGGTACGTCGGCAACGTGATCCTCTCGTCTCTCACGAAGATCGCCAGCGGCTACTGGCATATCGGGGATCCGCAGAACGGATACACGGCGATATCCGCGGCCGCGCTCGACGGGGCGGGGATCGAGGAGATGTTCGAGTTCTACGGCTACTGTAACGACTTACTGGTCCGGCTCAGCGCCAACGGGTTCCGCGTCGTCGATGTCCCCATCTCGGCTCGCTACCGCGACGAAGAAAGCGGCATCGACTATCGAACGTACGTCCCTCTCGTCTCTCTGATGCTGCTTCGAACGTTTCTCTGGCGGCTCTCCGTTCGTCGGGAGACACGCGCCGAAGTGGTCCGATCGGGGCTGTACGTCGGCGGCGCGGTCGGCGTCGTGGCCGGCGCCGCGTCGTTCCTCCGCTCGCTCCGACCGACTGCGGGCGGCTCCGCTCTCGAGCGCTCTTCGCTCGGAAGCGACGGCGAAACGGGAGGAGTAGACGATGGCGAAACGGGAGGAGTAAACGACGACACGGGACAAACGGTCGAGGGCGCCATCGCTGACGGCGGACGATCCGAGCGTCCGAGCAACGGAAAAATCAGCCTCGTTGTCGGCCTTCTCATGCTGGCATGTGCGATGGTCGCCGACGCGACGATCAATCGCGCGCTCAACGAGACGTTGGAGTGAGCCCAGCGAGCGACGGATGTCGCTACCAACTTATCAGTACGTGTCAGGATCGAAACCGCTGGTGGGTCGCTGAGAGGACGATTCTTCGGAGCCTTTTATACGCATTGGCTGATACGAAGGTTACTTTGTGAGGACATGAACAACCCCCCGAATGAACGGTTCCGGATCGTCGGCTCGGAGCATATCGAAGGCGGGGTTCTCGACACAAGACGCGGCGATCTCCCATGCCGTTCGTAAGAGCGATGGGCGGTCCACGAACGGGGATTCGTCTCGAACGACACTTATCAGGTGACCCAGCTCTCCGTACAGTAGATGCGTCCCAACGCCGACGTCGTACTGGAAGTCGCTCCGAACGGGCGTGCTGGTCGCCACTTCCCAGTAGCTGGCCGGGAAATCCGCGCCGGCCCGAACCGCAGTTGCCAGTGACTGCCACAGGCGGGGGTTGATCTCCGTGAGGACGTACTCGCCGGTCTCGGCGTGTTTCATAAACTCGATACAGGCGAGCCCGTCATACTCGAGATAGTCGAGGAGTGTCCGTCCGACCCGCTCAAGCTCCGGGTCTCGTATCGCCTTCCGGTAGACGCCGCCGCCACCGGTGTACGAGTCGCCCCGAATCTGCCGATGTTGAAACGTCGTCACCGGCTCGCCGCCGTCGTACAGCGCGCCGAAAAGATACTCGTCTGAGGAAGGGATATACTCCTGAACGATAGGTGTATGCTGCATCTCGGATTCGACCGCCTCGACGTTGACGGACTCGCCCGGGGCGACGTGCGTGACGCGTTTCGCGGTCGCCACTTCTCGAGGCGAGAACTGTGGACAGGATTCCTCTGTAAGGAGGTTATATCGGGACTTGATGATCAGATCGCGATCCCACGCGTCGACGTCGGTGAGAAGCTGTGTCTCGGGAGCCGGGACGCCCGCCGCTTCGGCGGCCGCGACGAGTTGGGTCCGATCGAACACCGTGTCAAGCAGCTCTGCAGCGGGCGTGACCAGCGAGACGTACGGCTCGAAAGCCTCCGCGTACCGAGCGAACACGTACGCGTCCTGCGCGCAGAGGGGGAGTATCGTCGCAACGTCTTCGCGGGCTGCGAGTCCGACGAGCGCGTCCCGGTATGCGATCAGGTCCTCGTACGGAGACGGAATCGAGACGAATTCGTCGCAAAAGCGCGACGCGGCAGCCGGCGTGTCGTCGCGGCCGGACGCGACGATCGTGTCTACGCCACGTCTCGACAGCGAGCGGACACACGAGTACGCCCCGGACTCGAATCCGACGGGAATCACTGCGGCTTCTCGGGACGTACCGGTTTGTGCCATATAGTTGGGACCGCCACAGAATCGTATTGTTATGGTATTATTACCGGCCCGTTACGCCTCCGTCCCGTCGATCCGGTAGAGTCGCATGCCGCCGTTGTCCTGTACACGACTGACACGGTGATCCGTTTCGAGCCGTTCGAACCCGGCACGCGTGAACCGGAGCCCGTCGTACAGGTCGATCTCTTGCTTCTCGTTCCGATCGCCGACTACTAGGTACCGATCCTCGTCAAAATGCGTTGTGAGGTTGGTGCTGAACACGTCCCCGGTCAACCGTGCATCTTCGGTACGATAGCCGGGGAACCCCAGGGGTCCGAGTGCAGTCTCTCGACCGAAGTGCGCGTCAATATATCGCCCTTGGCCTGCTCGGAGTCCGACGAGCGTGGTTTCGCCGTCGTGATACTCGAAGGCGATCTCGTGGCCAGAGAAGTCCGCGTCCGTTACCTGCTGGTTCGGTTGGTACATATACGGCGACATGTGGACGACGAGCAGCTGGGCGGCAAGGAGTAACACGAACACGGCGATGACGACACTGAACGCCTGTGACCGCGTGATCGGTACGCTTCGGCGCCCGCTGATCTCGTGGAGGTATCCGAGAATCCCCACGAGCCCGACGGTGCCGAGTATCACCACGATCGCCATGATGAACCCGTGGAACCTGAAGTAGTGATCGTCCTGATCAGCGAGAAACACGATCGTGAACATCACGATCGGCGGAAGTAGACCGAGTGTCAGGTACGTGATCGCTGAGTTTCGCCACACTCGGTTTCGGTCAGTTCGCCCGATGAGGTGATATACGGCTACTCCGCCAGCTAGCACAGCGAAGATGAGGGAGACGGCGAACAGCTTCACGAACAGCTCCTCGAAGCTTCCACCGAGAGCGACCAGAGAAGCTCCTCGCTCCGCCGTTTCGCCGCCGGTCGTTGCGCCCGACGTCGCGAGACTGGATACGAGTCCCTCGAACCGGCTCGTCGCGCGCTCGTGTCGGAGCAGCCACACGAGCCACAGCGTTCCGACGGCGAGCGTATAGGTCCCGATCGACCGGTGGCTCGCGATCGAGTGACTCGGACGATACCGACGAACGACGACTTGAACTACCACGACGGCGACGAGAACCGAGATGAGTGCCATCGTCTCCTGCGGGTGAATAAACACCATCCCGGCCGTGGCGAGACCGAACGCGATTCCCGTCGAAGATATCGGTACCCCTCCACCTCTGCTCGCTCCGAGATGGAGAAACAGCAGGTACAGAACGAACGGGACAAAGAGGATCGCTTGGCTCGACGGGTGTGCGATAACGTGTACGCTGATCTTGTTAATTGGGATCAACAGCACCGCAGCGATGAGGCCAGCCGGGAGCGCCCATCGCGATCCGGTGAGTAGTCCCACACAGAGTGGCATCGCAACCAGATACACCGCCGGAAACAGCAGAGCGGGCCCGAACTGAAGCGTCGTGGTGAGTTCCAATCCGGAGAGCGCGGTGAGTTCGGAGCCAATGATGTGGATCACCGGGTACAGTATCCCATCTGGCCCGATCACCCCGCCGTGTATCTCACGGGCCCAACCGAGGTGAGTCATCGCGTCTCCGGAGCCGTAGAACGCATAAGAGCGGAGGAGCGGTAGCGCGACCACGGCGAGGAGACACCCGCTTGCAAGCAGGGCCGCACCGTCGGTGAGTCGCTGGGAGCCGGCGAAAAACAGCGTGATGATTGCGGCAACGAACCCGGTTCCGATACCAAGCCAGAAGAGGAGCGGGGTCGATCGATAAATCGATATCTCGTAGCCCGTCGCTGGTGTGAGGTACGCGGCCACGATGGCAGCAGTGAACGCGAAGAATCCGACCGTCAGTACGAGTTTTAGCGCTGATCCCGCGGAGGAGTTTATCATGAATGGTGATCGCCACCCGCAGATGGAATAGCTGATTTAGAGGTTGAGTCGGACTTTGTTATGGAGTGATTACGCAAGAGCGAAGTGGGGGTGCTCCGGCCTCCGAGCTGGCGCAGATATCACCGTTGCACTCCGCGGGTACCGCGGTTTCAGTGCGGTGAGGGAGACCCGTTAACAAACGAGCGTCGGCGGATTTCTTGCGAAGTGAGTAGTCTCTGCGTAACGCCTCAGTCTGACAGCCCGTGGGTACGGATCGCCTCCCACGTCGATTTCCCGCGACTCGTGATCTCATACAGCCGATGTTTCGTTTGGTCGTCTGGGACGGTCAACGAAACGAGGTCGAACTCACCGAGCTGCCGGAGGGCCCGGGAGACGTGCGTGGTCGAGGTCGCCGTCGAGGACGCGAGCTGTGTCGGCGTCGACGCGCTGGCGGACAGCTGACGGAGAACTGATAGCCGATACTTAGAGCTGATCACATATCCAATGACGTTCCACTCCGGCTGCATAGCTGTTGATATCCCCTCACTGGTGAAAATACGACCGCTTTCCGTCGGCACGAGTGAGCGAGCTCCCCACGCTCGCGCCCCGTCTCGTCTCAGCGGAGCTGGCAGCTCTGTACTGAGTTCAATGTAACCCGGCAGTCCGTATCTCCGTCCAGAGCGTCGTCCCTTTCGGCGTGAGCGCATACAGCCGGTTCTTGCGCTGTGTTTCGGGGACGGCCAACTCGACGATCGAACGCTCGACGAGCCGTTGGATCGCCCGAGAGACATGAGAGGGCGCGAGGTTTTCGGCAGTTGCTATCTCTGTCGGGGTCGCAGGAGCGTTTGCAAGCCGGTCAACCACCGCTAGCCGGTACTTGGAGCTGATGAGGTATCCGATCGTGTCCCAATGAGCAGACATGGTTTCTATTCCCGTCGGGAGGCAATTTAGTATAGACTCGATAGTCCAGATACGTCAGACGTTACCACTCAGAGCAACGGCTCGCACGCGAATATTTATATATTACACGGCTGCTACCGGATGGTACGATCTGCTTACCAGAGCGAAACTGCATGTCTCAGCCGATTACACACCTCGTCAACAGACTCGACGATCCGCGCGTCACGGGCGACGACTTTCGACACGTACCCGCTATTGGCGACGCCGGGGACGTGGTACTCGTTGGTGTTGTCCACGACCACCCGGCGAGCGTGTTCCGGGTCGTTGAGGCCGTCAGCGCACTCGATCCGGATACCGTCGCGCTGGAGGTCGCATCGATTGCAGTGCCGCTGTTTCGCAGCTACGCAGAGACACATGGCTCGGATCCAGACACAATCACGTCGGTATCCGTCGACGGGGGTGAAATGAGCGCGGCAATCGGTGCTGCGGGCGACGCCTGCATCGTCGGGATCGATCTTCCGAACCCGTCCGCTCTCGAACCGGTACTCTCGACACTCCACGACGAGTCACTTCCGGCGCGAGAAGCCCTCCGCGCCGGTCACGCGTTTGGAACCCAGATGCTCCATGCCATTCAGTGTCGGATTTCGCACGCGGCCTCGCGCATTGGACTGGATATCGATCCCGGCCTTGACCGCGAGCCGAGGCCAGACACGCGAACTGCGTCACCAGCGAAGCAAGCGTCTGACGAGGCCGTTGCCATCTCTGCAGGGGAGACCCTACTCCGGGCGCTCAGCCGTCCGCCGGCGATGGAGGCATTCGATCGAGCGCGTGAGGCGGCGATGGCGCAACAGTTGCGTCTCCACTGTCAACACGGCGTCGACGTGGTTGCGGTGCTCGGGTACGCTCATCTGGACCCGATCGCCGAGCGTCTCGAAGGCGAGCGACGGCCGAGATAGCCGATCGCTGCTGCTGGAACGGCTCTCATTGCATCCAGTTGGCTGGCCGTTCTGCGCGCATCACACAGTATAACAAAATCTGTCGTGCGTCTTGACCTAGCCACGGGAAGGACCCGTGTGAAACTATGGTCAGAAAGTTCGAAGACAACGACAAAGGACGTAACGTATTGACAGCGGACGGAACTGTTATCGGAAACGTACAGGCCGTTGCCGGCGACGTGGCTCACGTGACGCCAGACAACGACCTCGACAGTTCGATCCGGCAGAAAATCGGTTGGATGAGCGGGGAACAGGACGTGTACGAGCTTCCGCACTCGTCCGTCCAGGATATCGACGACCTGGGAATTCACCTCGAGTAGCTCCCCGTTCGGCCCTGGATATATTTACACATTCATTTTTCACATCTGCTTCCAGCTATCTAACTCACCGTCACCGCCGGCGCTCAACGACGACCAAACCGCCACGTCGTTCGGTGTTGTCGTTTGTGAT
>LKMY01000057.1 GCA_001564205.1 Nanohaloarchaea archaeon PL-Br10_U2g5 | reverse complement strand
TCGACGACCCACATCCCGAGCCCGGAGCCGTGTTCGAGCGCCGTCTCGCGACCCGATTCGATCGCTTTCATTTCGTGCTCCGGAATCCCCGGGCCGTCGTCGGCGACGGTGAAGACGAACTGGGCGTTTCGATCCTTCTGGAGCTCGATCCGGACCCACGGCCCGCCGTCCGCTCGCTCGACGCCCGCGCCGTCGTGGTGATCGAGCGCGTTCTCGACGGTGTTCTCAACGACTGCGTGTAGCGCGTCGCTTCTGAGGTCGGCCGTCCAGTCGGAAGCGCCGGCGCCAGCCGTCACCTCGCCCGATCCCTCATTACCGTCACTATCACCGATCGCGAGTTCGATGCCGGCGTCGGGCTCCCGTTCGCGAGCGTCGACGACGATCGATTCGACGAACTCGTCGACCGCGATCGGCTCCCGATCGGCGTCGGAGAGCAGCGATTCGACGGTCCCGGCCTTCTCGCCGAGCGCGGCGAGCGCGCCGGCGCGCCTGTCTATCGCGTCGGCCATCCGGACCAGTTCGGGGTCCTCGAGCCGCGTGAGGAGCAGTTCGCCGTACCCTGCTACGACCCCCGCGTCGTTCCGGAGGTTGTGCCGCAGGATTCGGTTGAGTACTTCTAACTGCTGTCGACGGCGCTCCCGTTCGGTCACGTCGGTGAAGACCACGGTGTAGCCGACGTGCGTCCCGTTGGGGTCCGTCAGCGCCGAGGTCGCCACCGCGTACGTCCGGCCGCGACCCCCGGAGCCGACCGTGATCTCGTCGGTTGGAGCGTTGCCGTCGCGGCTCCCGTCAGTGTCGCCCTCGCTCTCGCCGTCGATCCCGATGGAGAGATCGATGAACTCGTCGAGCAGGCGGTCGCGAGCGGTCCCGGCGTCGACGCCGAGCAGGGATTCCGCGGCGGGGTTCAGCTTGACCACGCGGCGGTCGAGCGCGAGCGCGACGATGGGGTCGGCGAGGTCGTCGATGGCGGTCCGCTCGGCGGCGCGGCTGGTGGTCGGGTTCCGGTCGAACATCTCGGCGCGGTTGAACGCGTAGGCATCCAGCAGGACGTGCGGGACGAACATGAGGGGTGCAAGCTGGAGCTGGGGAACGGGCCCCAGTTCGAGCGCCCACGCGACGAGCGCGAACCCCGGCGGCAGCGAGCTCAACGCGACGGCAGCGCTCTCGCGCCGGTAGAGCGGGCCGTAGCTCAGGAGGGTATCGACGAGCAGGAAGACCGCGCTCGCGACGAGGACCGTCTCGACCGCGACGACGAGGTACGCCCACGGCCCGAACGCGTACGAGACGGTCGACACGCCGAAGACGGGGTCGAACTGAAACCCGGTCCAGAACGCGCCGTGGACTCCGTTCGTGGCGAGTATCACTGTCGAGAGGAGACCGAATCCGACGACCGCAGCGAACGGGCGGCTCCGGACCACGTCGCTACGGCCGGTGTACTCCAGCGCGAAGCCGAGGAAGGCGATGCCGGTCCAGACGATTCCGAGCCACGTGGTCGCTTCGAGGACCGTTCTGAGAGTCGGGTCGGTGACGAACAGCCCGACGCCGTAAGAGAGACACCAGACCGCCTGCGCGGCGAAGACGCCGAGGAACCAGTCGACGCCCGGTCGCCCGCGGTGCCGCCAGATGGCCCACGCGAGCCCGAGCGCCCCCGCACCGCCGGCGAGCGATCCGACGGCGGGCCACGCGGGGACGAGATCGAGGACCATGCGTCGGTCACGAGGGGGACGGACAGCGTAAAAGTATCGTGCTGGGTCGCGGTCGCCCGTTCGGGCCGGGCCGCTCCCGCCGGCTATCCGTTCGCCCGACGGCCGAAGGCGACGGCGACGGGGACGAGCAACGCCGCCCCGACGAGAAACGGCGAGGCGATAGCGACCGTGTAGAGGACGGCCATCAGCGGCGGACCGACGGTCCGCCCGAGACTCGCCGCCCCCTGGGTGACGCCGAAAGCGGCCCCCTGTCCCGCGTCGTCGGCCGACGCAGAGACGAGCGTTGCCAGCGAAACGTTTACCAGCGCGTTCCCCAGCGAGAGTCCCGCGAGGGCGACGAGGAGCGCGATAAGCGGAGCGGTGAGCCACGCCGGTCCCCCGACCGCAACACCCCGCCCCACCCCGGCCGTCGCTGGGAGCGCGGCCAGCGCGCAGGCGAGAATTCCGGCACCGGCGGCGACGAGGGTGCGCGACGGGACGACCCGGGAGAGCCGGCCGACGAGCACGCCCTGGTTCACCGCGCCGAGGACGCCGACGTAGGTGAGGAGGAACGCGGCCGCGGTCGCGTCGTACCCGAACTGGTCGGCGACGTACGGGATGAACATCACCTGCACGCCCGCGAACGCGACCGCGACGGTGAAGTACGCGACCGTGAGCGGCCGTAGCGTAACGGGGGAGAGCGCATCGCGGAACTGGCCGATCGCGGTCGTTCGGCGATCGCTCGACCGGTCCCGGTTCGGCTCTTCTAAGAAGAGCAGGCCGACCGCCACCGCGAGAAAACTCATCCCAGCGGCGGCGAAACTCGGCAACGAATAGGGGGTTGCGGGAATGAATGACGGGAACACCGCGTCCGCGCGAGCCACGACCGGTTCGGCGGCGAGCAGTCCGCCGATCGCCGGCCCGAACACGAATCCGAGCGCGAACGAGGCGCCGACGAGTCCGAGCGCGCTCGCTCGTCGGTCCCGCGGCGTGATGTCGGCGACGTACGCCTGTGCGGCAGCGATGTTCCCGCCCATCGCGCCGGCGAGCCCCCGCGAGAGAAACAGCGTCACGAGCGCCGCCGTCGTCCCGAATCGCGCGCCGGACTCGCCCGCGTAGCCGAACGCCACCCACGCGACGCCGGCGGTCGCGAGCGACGCGAGCAGGACGGGACGGCGTCCGAGACGATCGGAGAGCCGGCCGAGCGCGGGCGCGGCCATGAACTGCGCGAGCGAGTACGTCGCCGCGAGCAGGCCGATGAACGCGTCGCTGACGCCGAACGAGCGCACGTAAAAGGGAAGGATCGGGATCACGATGCCGAAGCCGACGAGATCGATGAACACGACGCCGATCACGACCGCGAGCGCGCGGCGGGGGTTCGAGACCGCAGGCTCCCGCTCTCCGTCGGAGTCTGTTGTCACCGGCCGTTCCTCGTCGGGAAGCGACGCCGCCCCCGCTTCGGGGTGTGTCACGGTGGTGAAACGATACGCGGAGGGTTAAACGGGTCGGCGGGAGTAGTGAACCACCCGCTGACCGTGATCAAACATGTCGCTCGATAACCCGCTTTGCGGCCTGCCCCTTCTCTTTCCAGCCGTATCCCTCGTCGTAGACGTGGCGTTTCGAGTCGACGAGTTCCTCGGGCGAGGACTCCTCGAAACCCCCGCGGTCCCACGCGCCGGAGTCGCGGAGCCACTCGACGACGTTCTCTCTGGTCTCGGGCCACGAGAGCCCGACCATCTCGTACCACGCGACCATCGCGAAGACGGCGTTGTCGTGGCAGCCGGGAACGGAACCGCGCTCGTAGACGGTTCGCATGGGGTCGCGAGTCGGCTCGGAAACGAGCTCTTTGAACTCCGCCGCGGTGAGGAGTCGAAGACGGTCGGCGTCCTCGATGACGCGCTGTTCGCGCTCGAGCGCGCTCAGTGCGGCCTTGTGAAGCCCGGTCCACTCACCGTGGACCGCTTCGCGGAGCGTGGACTCCGCTAACCCGTCGGGCTCGGCGGTGAGCACCGTCAACAGGTCCGTGTACGCCTTCTCGATGGTCGGCCAGCTCACGCCCTCGAAGTCGCAGTCGGCGTCGTGAAGGCTGTTGGTCGTCCGGCAGCCGGGACACGGGTAGCGGAAGGTCGGCACTACGCGTCCATGGGTCGGCACGGATGTTAGAGGTTTCGCGATGCGGCGTTCGCCCTCGACGCCGTCGGATCTGTCACGGACTCGGACGGATCTGTCACGGACCTGCCTCCCGTTTCGAAACGTTTACTCGCTGCCCGGACGCGATTCTATACCGTATGACAAAAGTGAGCGTCATCGGTGCGGCGGGGACCGTCGGGGCCGCGGCCGGCTACAACCTCGCGTTGCGCGACGTGGTCGACGAACTCGTCTTCGTCGATATTCCGGACCAGCGCGAGACGACGATCGGGCAGGCGGCCGACACGAACCACGGCGTCGCCTACGAATCGAACACGACCGTCCGGCAGGGTGAATACGCGGACACCGCCGGCTCGGACGTCGTCGTCATTACAGCCGGGATCCCGCGCAAGGAAGGCCAGACGCGGATCGATCTCGCCGGCGACAACGCGCCGATCATGGAAGACATCGGCGCGTCGCTCGCCGAGCACAACGACGATTTCGTCACCGTCACCACCTCGAACCCGGTGGACCTGCTCAACCGTCACCTGTACGAGGCGGGCGACCGCGACCGCCACAAGGTGGTCGGTTTCGGCGGCCGACTCGACTCCGCGCGCTTCCGGTACGTCCTCTCGGAGCGCTTCGACGCGCCCGTAAAGAACGTCGAGGCGACGATCCTCGGTGAGCACGGCGACGCGCAGGCACCCGCTTTCTCGAAGGTCCGTGTGAACGGCCGCGACCCGACCTTCGACGCCGACGAGCGCGAGGAGATCCTCGGTGATCTCCAGGAGTCGGCGATGGACGTGATCAGCCGGAAAGGCGCGACGCAGTGGGGTCCCGCGACGGGCGTCGCACACACGGTCGAAGCAATCGTGAACGACACCGGCGAGGTGCTCCCCTGCTCGCTCGTGCTCGACGGCGAGTTCGGCCACGAGGACACCGCCCTCGGTGTCCCCGCGAAACTCGGCTCGAACGGGGTCGAAGAGGTAGTCGAGTGGGAGCTCGACGAGCACGAGTCGGAGCTGCTCGACGAGGCCGCCGTGAAGCTCTCCGAACAGTACGAGAAAATCGCCTGACTGGAACAGTTCGAGCCGAATCACGAGCGAGTAGCGTGCGTTTCGTTCGTGTTCGTCAGAGCCCTCACTCGCCGTCCGCGTTCGCCAGAAAGTCGACGTCGCCGGCGATGACGGCGCTCGCGATGACCGCGCCCCCGACGAGCACAGCGACGACGAGCGTCGTCAGCGTCACGCTGAAGACGCCGCCGCCGATGGAGACCCCGACGAACGCCCCGACGGTGCCGCCGACGCCGCCCGCGATCACCGCAAGCGTCTGTGCCTCGCTCATAGCTGTCGATTTTACAACACGGTTTATAAGCGTTCGTGCGGAGTTCTCTCGGCTGATAACGACTCACGCTTCATCTCGCGTCAGCGGCCGCGTTCAGCGGGGGTACTGTCGACCGAGGTCGACCGTCGAATCTCTATCCGACGGGTGTTCTCTATCCGACGGCTGTTCTCCATCCGGCGTCTCTTTCTCTGTCGTCTCCTCGCCACCTGGACTCACGCTCCCGGTCCGATAGCCGGCCATATCGAGGGTAACGTAGTCGAAGCCGAGGTCGGTGAGATGCTCGTGGACGGCGTCGGCGAACGCCGGATCCAGCGCGCGCTCCAGTTCCTCGGGCGCGATCTCGACGCGTGCGAGCCCGTCGTGGTCGCGGACGCGGAACCCCTCGAACCCCCACTCTCGAAGCAGCCGTTCGGCCTTCTCCACGCGAGAAAGCCGCGCTTCGGTCACTTCGAGCCCGGTGGGGATACGCGAGGAGAGACACGCCATCGACGGCTTGTCGGCGACCGACAGCCCGTACGCCTCGGCGATCGCCCGCACCTCGACTTTCGATATCTCGGCGTCTAACAGCGGCGAGACCACCTCGAGCTCTTCGACTGCGCGCAGCCCCGGTCGGTGCCCCTCCCCCGGGTCGTCGGCGTTCGTCCCGTCACAGACGGTGTCGATCCCGAGATCGCGGGCCGCCTCGTACATCTGGCCGAGCCGCATCGTCCGGCAGTGATAACACCTGTCGCCGTCGTTGGCGACGAAGTTCGGGTCGTCGAGCTCCGAGAACGTCACCGTCTCGTGGCGGATCCCGATCTCGTCGGCGACCCGCTTCGCCTCGTCGAGCTCCGCGGCAGGCAGCGTCTCGCTCCGGGCGGTACAGGCGACCGCGTCGTCGCCGACTGCGTCGTACGCGAGCGCCGCGACCACCGAGGAGTCGACCCCGCCGGAAAAGGCGACGAGCACTCCGTCACACCGGTCGATCGCGTCGCGGGCGGCCCGCGCTTTCGCCGCCGTCTCCGGTGAGAGCGCTCCGTTCTCGACGGCGAGCGTGTCTTGGCCCATGGACGCGGTTCGCGGTCGGCGGGAAAAAGCGCGTCGGCCGTGGGGCGTCGGCGCTTCACCCGCACGCTTTAACGCGTTGCCGCGATATCCCCGAATAGATGGAGTTGGAGGTGATCCCCGGCGTCGGGGCGAAGACGGCCGCGGCGTTGCGCGAGCTCGACGATCCGATCGCGACCGTCGAATCCGGTGACGTCGCCGCGATCGCCCGCGCTCCCGGTGTCAACGAGGCACGCGCGGCCCGGATCGCTCGCGGCGCGATCCGTCGCCGACACGACGACGAGGGGCGGGTGTTGGCGACCGACCGCTCCCGCGAGGTGTACCGCGACGCGATCGACCTGTTGCGCGAGCGGACCGTCACCGACTACGCCGCCAAGCGACTGGAGACGTTTTATCCGAGCGCCTCCGCCTCGCGGATCGACGAGGCGCAGTCGTTCGTCGAGAGCGCAGTCGAGCGCGAGCCCGACCCAGCCGTTCGGGAGGCGCTTGGGGGCGTCGAAGCGCTCGCCGATCCGCCGACGGTCCGGGTACGCGACCGCTGTCTCGCCAGTAGCGACGCGGAGACGCTTACCCGCGCGGAGTCCGCGGTCCCGGAGCTCTCGGTCGAAACTGTCGAGGACACCCGCGATATCTCGGAGCTCGCGCGGTCGTACGCGACCGTGATCGTTCTCGACGAGACGTTCGCCGGCCTCGACGTCGAGGGCGACGTCCACGTCCGGCCCGACGCGTTGAAGACGCCCGCGGAGACGGTGCCAGAGCGCTTGCTCGCCTTCTTCGCCGCGAACCGTGAGCGGTTGGAGGCGGCCGCGGCGGTCCACGAGGCCGCGGACATCGCGGCGGACGCGCCCGCGGACCTCGAGAAACTCCGCGGCGCGCTCTCGCGGCTCGACGACGACGGAACCATCGTCGGCGACGACGAACTGGCCCGCCTCACCGCCGCCGTCGACGACCTCGACGCCGCGGTGTCGACCGCCGAATCAGTCGCCGACGACCGGCTCAGGGAGGCGATCCGCGAGCGCGACGTCACCATCGAGGGGACCGACTTCCTCTCGTTGGTCGAGCAGGGTGCCCGCGTCGACTCGCTTCTAGACCGCGAGCTGGCCGACGAGTACGACGAGGCGATGGCGAGCGCCCGCGAGCACCTCGCCGACGCGCTCCGCCTGGAGCCCGAGGAGGCGGAGCTCGCCGACCGCGTCTTCGGCGACGACCCCTCGTTTCCGGTCGACCACGACGAGACGGCCGTCTCGCGGCTCCGCACCGAGTTGGCTGTCGGGCGAGATCGGCGAGCAGCACGGCTTAAATCAGCGCTCGCAAACGATCTCGGCGAACTGCGAGACCCCGTCGAAGCGCTGGTTCGGGACGCCCTCGAACTCGACGTGGAGCTGGCGATCGCTCGGTTCGCTCGCGATTTCGACTGCGTGATGCCCGAGGTGGTCGGTCCGGACGGCGGCGACCCGGTCGCTTCCGAGAAAGGTGGCTTCCGCATCGAGGGCGGTCGCTCTCCGCTGCTTGACGTCGACTTCGACGCGGTCGAACCGATCGATTACGCCGTCTCGGGCGCGACGCTGCTCTCCGGCGTCAACTCCGGTGGAAAGACCTCCACGCTCGATCTGGTCGCCTTGGTCGTCGTGCTCGCGCAGATGGGGATGCCCGTCCCGGCCGAGTCGGCGACGGTCGAGCGCTTCGAGGAGATCCACTACTACGCCAAATCGCAGGGGACTCTCGATGCGGGGGCCTTCGAGGCGACCCTCAGAGACTTCGGTGATCTCGTCGAGGGCGCGGACGGCCGGCTCGTCTTAGTCGACGAGCTGGAATCGATCACGGAGCCCGGTGCCTCCGCGAAGATCATCGCGGGGATTCTGGAGGCGCTCGACGGACAGGACGCCACTGCGGTGTTCGTCTCGCATTTGGCCCGAGAGATCCGCGCCGCCGCCGACTTCGATATCGCCGTCGACGGAATCGAGGCGGCCGGGCTCGTCGACGGCGAACTCAGGGTGAACCGCTCGCCCCGCAAGGGACACCTCGCGCGGTCGACGCCGGAGCTAATCGTCGAGAAGCTCGCTGACAGCCGCGACACCAAGTTCTACGGGGAGCTACTGAAGAAGTTTTGAGGAAACATGTCCAAACGGGCAGACGCGCCCTACAGCAGCGGCAACAGGACTGCCCGCGCCAGCCCGAGGAAGACGAAGAACCCGAGTACGTCCGTCGCAGTCGTGATGAAGATGGTCGCCGACGTGGCGGGGTCGAACCCGAGTCTGTCGAGAATTAGCGGCGTGATCGCACCGAAGAACCCGGCGATAATGAGGTTTGCGACCATCGATATCCCGATGACCGC
>LKMY01000005.1 GCA_001564205.1 Nanohaloarchaea archaeon PL-Br10_U2g5 | reverse complement strand
TTCTGGGGCAAGTGAGCGCGTCCCGGGGTGGCCCACCCCACGGACAGTCCGGACGCCGCCGATCTGTTGAGTGAGCAGGAGCCGGTGGCCGAAACCGCCGTTTTTTGACCGAGCGTCTCGTCACGTCGAATATGGTCGCAGACGACGATCCGTCCGGTGTGGACGAGGTCAGTGACGGCGCCGATAGCGTCGAGGCCGCGGATCTGTTGGAGCGGGCGGGTTTCGACGCCGACGAGAGCGTCCTCACTGATCGACAGGCGGAGGTGCTGGCGTTACGCGAGCGCGGGCTCCGCCAGTCGGATATCGCCGATCGACTCGGTACGTCGCGCGCGAACGTCTCAAGCGTCGAGGCGAGCGCCCGCGACAACGTCAAGCGCGCCCGAGAAACCGTCGCGTTCGCGGAGGCGCTCGCTGCGCCGGTCCGCGTCGAGATCGGGGTCGGAACGGACCTCTATGACGCTCCGAAGCGCGTCTACGACGCCTGTGACGAGGCGGGCGTGAAAGTGAACCAAACCGCGCCGGACCTGATGAAAACGATCGGCGACCGCGCTGGCGACGCGGTTCGGGGCCGCGAGGTCCGGAGCCGGCTGTTCGTCACGGTCGACGCCAACGGACAGATTCGGGTTCGGCAGCCCTGAGAATCGGCAGACGATACGGTGTCTCACCCCAATCCGGACTCCTGTCTGAGCAACACCACCATCGAGAGCGCGGAGACCACGACGAGAATGAGCGCCGGCACCGCGGCGTACTGGTAGTACAGCGTTTCGTGAGCAGCCCACACGATCGTCACGAGCGTGTCGACTCCGCTGGGCTGGAGCATGAGCGTCGCCGGAAGCTCCTTCATCGTCGTGAGAAAGACGAGGACACCCCCGGCGACAATACCCGGAAGGATCAGCGGTAGCGTTACTTTCCGAAACGTCTCCGTCCGGCCAGCGTTCAGCGTGCGGGCGGCCTCGACGAGCCGGTCGTCGACCTGTAACACCGCAGAGCGCGTGGTCCCGACGACCTGTGGGAGGAATCGGACCAAGTACGCGAACACCAGAAGCGGGACCGTGCGGTACGCCCACGGCGCGTAGTTCGATCCGAAAAACACCAACGCGAGTCCGATGACGACGCCGGGGACCGCGAATCCGACGTACGTCGCGCGTTCGAACAGCCGCGAGAGTCGCGAGTCGGATCTCGCGGAGTGGTACGCGACCGGAATCGCGAGGAGGCAGGCGACCGCGGCGGCCATCGTCGCGAGGAAGACGGAGTTCAGTGCGAAGCTCCACTCAAACGCGAGCGAGGGGACGCCCCCTTCGGGACCGCGGAGCGCCCAGACACCGAAAATCGCGACTGGAACGACCAGTGTGACGACGCCGATGGATCCGATCGCTGCCATTGCGACCCACTTCCAGCGGCCGAGTCGAAGCCGCGCGGTTCGTCCGCCGCCAGACGACCCCGTGTCACGGCCGACCCGCGCCTCGATCAGGAGGATGACGGCGGTGACCGCGAGCAACTGCATCGAGAGGAGCGCCGCGTATTCGACGTTGAACGAGCCTGACTCGACGTATATTTCGTAGGTGAACACGCTCACGCGCATGAACGCTGGCGTTCCGAAGTCGGAGACGGCGTACAGCGCGACGAGCAGTGCGCCCGCAGCGATAGCGGGACGGATCTGCGGGAAGACGACTCGTCGATACGCGGCGATACGCGTGACGTTGAGGCTTCGGGCGGCCTCGACGAGCTCCATATCAAGCGAGAGGAGCGCGGCCCGCGTCGAGAGAAACACGTACGGGTACGTGTACAGCGTGATAACGACGACGGCCCCCCAGAACCCCTCCACCGCGGGAAGCGGAACGCCGAGCGCGGCGCTCACCTCACCGCCGCTTCCGAACGTCCGGACGAATGCGAACGCGCCGATGTAGCTCGGAATAACGAGCGGGAGTGCGGCGACGACCGTCCAGAACCGGTCGTACGGGAGATCCGTGCCGGTCGTGACGACGGCAAGCGGGACCCCGAGCGCGACCGAAAGTATCGTGACTGCCGCCATCAGCCCGATGCTGTTGATAAGTATCTCTGCGGTTCGTGCCGAGAACAGCAGCGAGATCGCTCGTTCGGGCGAGGCGACCTCGGAGGCGCGTAAAAAGAGCCACAGCAGCGGGGACGTAACGATCGCGGCGATGACGCCGCTCAACAGGAGGAGGCCGAGCGACGACCGTCCATCGTCGCCGTCTGTGGGTGTGCCGCGAAGTGTCTCAAACACGGCTTCGTGCGTGATGGTTCGTCTCGGGTGATATACGGCTTCTGAAAACGCTGTCGTGGTCCGACATCCGGGGGGTGACCGAAATCGTTACACCGTCATTCCCTCGTCGCGGAGCAGATCCACCGCCTGCTCGACGTTCGCGAGCGTGTTGAGGTCGAACTCGGGCGGGTTGATCTCCGAGAGAGTCGGAAGGTCGCCGACGTAGTCGACGCCGTCGAGCACCGGGTACTCGCCGTTCGTCTCGACGAAGAACGCCTGTCCCTCCGCGGCGAGGACGTGTCGAGTGAACTCCGCGGCGAGATTCGGCTTGTCGGCGTCGGCGAGGATCCCGACTCCGGAGACGTTGAACAGACAGCCCGGATCGTTCTCCGTGAACGCCACGTCGATCGGTGCGTCGGGGTCGTTCTCCAGTATCCGGCCCGCGTAGTACTGATTCCCGAGTCCGACGGTCTGGTTGCCGGCGTTCACTTCTTCCGCCTGCTGAGAACCACTGGAGTACAGCGTCACGTCCTGGTTTTCAACCATCCCGCGGATCCACTCTCGGGTGGCTTGTTCTCCTTCCATCTCGATCATCGCGACGATGAACGACCGGAACGTCCCGGAGTTCGGACGCGTCGAGATGATCCCCTCAAAGCGCTCGTCGTCCGCGTACGCGAAGATGTCGTCCGGAAGGTCGTCTGCAGTTCCCTCCCACAGCTCTGTGTTGTACTGGATTGCCCGAACGCGGCCCGAAGCACCGGTCCACGTTCCGTCGGGATCGCTGTAGTTGTCGTCGACGGCATCGATGATATCCTCCGGAAGCGTCCGGACGAGGTCGTCCTGTTTGAGCGCGGCGAGAGCGCCGGACGACTGCGTATAAAAGATGTCGGGGCGAGTGTCCGCCGTCTCTTCGTTGATCTTGTTGAGCTGCGTCGAGTTATCGTCGAAGTCGCTATCGATGGTGAAGTCGTCGTATCGGTCTTCGATCGCGTCGAACAGCGGGTCGATCTGGTCGCGAGTGCGCCCCGAGTAGATCGTGAGTTCACCGGTCAGCTCTCCGAGATCGTCCCACGAGACCGCAGACGGCTCCACGGCGGCCTCCTGTGGGCCGTAATCGTCGAACGGATCCTCGCCGCCCCCGCCGCCAAATCCCGCGCATCCGGCGAGCGCAATGGTTCCGGACGCGCCAACTGCACCGAGAAACGACCGGCGATTCGTGAACGAGGCGAGCGGACGACGGCTGTTGTCTCTCATACTTTTTTAGGCCAACCTAAAATAGATAAACGTTCCGGTTTAGGCCAGCCAAAAACCTGCGTCTCCGACTTACGAAGACCAGATAAAATACCTTTCGGGTCGATTCGATCGCGTCTGACGGCTACTAGCCCTCGAGACGCTCCGCGACCCCCACGAGCGTCGACCCCGCCGTGACCGTCGATTCGCGAGCGACCGAGTAGACGACCCCGTCGCGGTCGGCTGCGGCGACTTGGAGCGTCTCGAACGTCGTCGGATCGTACACCTCGCCGAGCCGGTCGCCGTCGCTCACCTCGTCGCCGATCTCGAGGTCGGGCTCCGGCCGGAACAGCCCCGAATCGGCCGCGGTCACCCGGCCGAGGTGGTTCCGTACGACGGTCCCGTCCCACGGGGCGGGATCCCTCGGAAGAAGTCCCTTATCCCGGAGGACGCCGAGCATCCCGTCGACCCCGATTTCGACCGCCGTCTCGACGATCTCCCGGCTGTGTGCGAGCTCCGGCGTGATCGTCGGGATCCCCTCACGGGTCGCCGCGACGCGGAACTTCCCGGCGAAGCCGCGCTCGGACCACTCCGTGTCCGCGTCGTCGCCGGCGGACTCGGCAAGCAGCAAGTCCGTTCCGAACGCCTCGGCGAGCGCTCGACACTCCGGATCGCCGCGCATGTAGACGGTGTGGGTGAGCATCGACGGCGACCCGGTGTGGAGGTCGACGACAGCGTCGGCCGCGCTCGCGAACGACCAGAGTCTCGCGGCCATCCGCTCGTGAAGCGTCCCGTCCGGGTCACCCGGCCAACACCGGTTCATGTTCGAGTGAACCGAGTCGAGCGCCTCTGGCGTCGTGTACGAGACGCGATCGAACGTGAGCGGGTCGGCGACGGGGACCGTCACGAGGGTGCCAGCGAGTGGGTTCTCCCCACCATCGGTCAGTCGCTCGTGGAGTCGCCGGAGAACCGCCGCGCCGTTCACCTCTCGACCGTGTTGGGCTGCTTGCGCGTAGACGACGGGACCGCCGTCGTCGGGGATGTCGAGGGTCGGTCCGTCGTCGCCGTCGACGAGCGCTCCGTCGCCGTAGACGTGGACAGTCGTGCGGATCGGGACTCCCGACGGAAGGCGTGCCAGCGTGAGTTCGCGTGCGTCGTGCATGATGAGACTCTGGGACGTATCGGATTTATAGTGCGTGCACGGGAGACGCCGCTTTCTGCTCGTCTAACGCGCCACTATTTTATATACATTGGTCTATTGAAACAGATACCACGCATGTTTCGAGATGATTTTCCAATTTTGGATCGAACGGTCAACGGGCACCCGCTGATATACTTCGATAACGCGGCGACGACACAGACGCCGACGGAGGTGTATCGCGTCTATAAGGAGTTCTACGAGCGATATAACGCGAACGTTCATCGGGGAATTCACGAACTGAGCCACGAGGCGTCAGTCGCGTATGAAGACGCCCATGACCGTCTCGCTGAGTTCGTTGGCGCGACCGGTGGCCGAGCGGAGATGGTGTTCACAAAGAATACGACCGAGAGCATCAATCTGGTCGCGAACGGTCTGAGAGACGAGCTGGGTCCTGATGACGAGATCGTCACGACCGAAATGGAGCATCACGCGTCACTCGTAACGTGGCAGCAGCTCGCCGAACGGACGGGAGCCGACATCCGATACATACGGGTGACCGACGACGGCAGCCTCGATATGGACCACGCCAACGAAGCGATAACAACCGATACAGCACTCGTCTCTGTAGTACACGTCTCGAACGTGTTGGGGACGGTCAACCCCGTTGGTGAGCTCGCTGAGATCGCTCACGACAACGACGCAAAAATACTGGTTGACGGGGCACAATCAGTCCCGAATCGCCCGGTCGATGTAACGGCAATGGATGTGGACTTCTTCGCGTTCTCCGGTCACAAAATGGCCGGACCGACGGGAATTGGGGGCTTGTACGGCAAAGAACACCTGCTGGACGAACTCGAACCGTCCTTGTTCGGCGGCGAAATGATTCGTCACGTCACCTTCGACGAGTCGTCTTGGAACGAGCTTCCGTGGAAGTTCGAGGCGGGAACCCCACCGATCGCCGAAGCGATCGCACTCGCCGCCGCAGCCGATTATCTCGATGCGATCGGAATGGACCGGGTTCGAGAACACGAGAACGAGCTCGCCCAGTACGCGTTAGAACGCCTCGATGAGCTTGATCGGATCGAAACGTACGGTCCCGGAATCGGGGAGCCCCGCTCCGGGCTCGTTTCGTTCAATGTCGACGGGATACACGGACACGATATCTCTTCGCTGCTAAACGACCGGGGCATCGCGGTTCGGGCGGGAGATCACTGCACGCAGCCGCTCCACGACGTTCTCGATATTCCGGGGTCCGTTCGGATCTCGTTTTACATATACAACTCCAAACGCGAGATCGACGAAGTGATTGCTGCACTCAAGGAGGCTCCCGAGGCGCTCGAGCCGTACCTTGCATCTGATCGATACGACGACGCGATATACGACCACTACCGTGAGGGAGACGCGAAAAACGCGATCCAAAATCCGACCATTCGAAAGCATTCGGAGGAGACGACCTGCGGCGACGAAGGAGAGTTTCAGCTCCGCATCGAGGACGGAACCATCGTCGACGTCGGATTCGAGAGCCGGAGCTGTGCGGTCAGCCAAGCGGTCGCGAACATTCTTGCGAACCACCTTACCGGTATGTCAGTGACGGCGGCCGCTGATATCGACGGGACCATCGAAGAGCTGCTCGGCGGCCAGTTCCCGGAACTGCGCCGCGATTGCGTGATCGGTCCCGAAGCGGTGATCCGGGAAGCCGCGACGGAATACCTCGAGAATCGGTGAGGCCCCGTCGACCCGGTGCGAACAGAGCGGTACTGACCACGTCGGGGAAGCGGCGTCGAAGGGCAGCGGCTCCGCTGTGATATTCTTCAAATTCTGCGGGGCGATCCTCGACAAAGACTAAAATAATAGTTTATACATCTATTGCTACCGGACGTTCTTGTACTCTATGGCGGGGAGTGACTGACACTTGCCTGTAAACCGGCATATATTCCAACAGAGTGGTTCATTGCCGTATGGCACACCGAAATCTGTCGACCCGACGCAACGTCTTGCGGTCCGTCGGGGTCGGCACCGCTGGTATCGGATTGGCTGGATGTTTGGGCGGCGACGATGAGCTTGATGACCTCGCTGAGGACGCTGATGGTGCAGACGACACGAGCGGCTCCGATGGGAGTCGACTGATCTACAGCCAGCAGGTCGACCCGATACAGCTCGATCCCCTCGTTGTCGGGGATATCTACTCGTATCAGATTATCAACCGCGTGTTTGATCCCCTCTACGAGTTCGGAGAGGGAACCGAAATCGTGCCGAAGGTCGCTGTCGACGAGCCGACGATCGAGCGAGACGGTCAGCGGTACATTATCGAGCTGCGCGACGACGTGCGCTTCCACGATGGGGAGCCGCTCACAGCGGAGGACGTCGAACACACGTACACGGCGCCGGTCGAGGAAGCAGAACTCGGCGATGACGCACTCGAAACCATCGACTCGATCGACCTCATCGATGACCACACGGTGCAGATCGATCTCGAGTTCGGATTCGTCCCCTTCCAAATCGAGGTATTGACTAATAATATCGTCTCGAAGGAAGCACGGACGGCCGATCGAGAGGCGTACAACACCGAACCGCCGATCGGATCGGGTCCGTACGAACTCACCGACTGGCAACAGGGCGAGTATGCCGAACTCACGCGATTCGAAGACTACTGGGACGACCCGCTCCCGAACGTTGAGACGCTTCGGATGGTACCGGTCGAAGAGGACACGACGCGTGCAACGAGGCTACAGACGGGTGAAAGCGACGTAATCGACGGAATTCCCCCGCAAATATGGGACACCGTCGAGGGAATGGAGAATGCCGATCTCATGGAAGAGCCCGGCATCAACTACTTTTTTGCGGCGTTCAACTGCAACCAAGGCCCGACAGCGGATCCGCTCGTTCGCGAGGCGGTCGATTACGCGTTTTCGATGGATCAGGCGGTGTCAAACTTCGTGGAGCCGGCGGGAACCCGGAACCATGCCCCGCTTCCGCTCCCAGTCGTCGAGGAGTGGGACATGCCAATCGAGGAGTGGCGGGAGATCCCGCACGACCGGGATCAAGACCGTGCAGCCGAACTGATGGACGAGGCTGGCGTTCCCGACGATTACGAGTTCACGATCCTCTCTCCCCCAGACGATATCCGCGAACAGATCGCTGTGAGCATCGGAAACGGCCTCCAAGACATCGGCTACGACACACAGGTTCAGCGACTCGAGTGGGGTGCGTTCCTCGATAATATCGACACCGGCGATGACGACGACTACAACATCTACCTCCTCGGCTACCTCAATCCGCCGGATCCGGATGTCTACTTTACGCCACTGTTCCACGAGAGCAACGCCGGGAACGCCCCGAACGGTGTCTTCTACGAGAACGATGACGTGATGGAGAAGATCACGACGGCGCGTCAATCGGCCGATTTCGAGGAGCGGCGCGAGCTCTACATCGACGTTGCGACACAGATCCTCGAGGATCGGGTACACCTGCCCGCGTACAGTCCCAAGACGACCCTTGGAGTCGGTCACCACGTGCACGATTTCGTCGCGCACCCACGTCAGCGACTCAACCCGCGGATGGTCGGACCGACAAATAACGTCTCGATCGACAACTGAGGCCGTCTCTCTCCTGTGACGCTTCTCAAATACACACTCTGGCGAATACTGCAGACGGTGCCGGTACTGATCGGTATCGCCACGATAACGTTCTTTTTAACGAACGCGATGCCGGGAGATCCCGTCGACATCATGATCGGCGCCGACGTCGACGAGGCCCTCGAGGCAGCGCTCAGAGAGCGGTACGGTCTCGACCGGCCCGTTCACGAGCGGTACGTCATTTACCTGATTAATGCCGCACAGGGCGATTTCGGGCTGAGTATTCATTACGGTGCGCCCGTGATAGACAAGATCATCGAGCGCCTGCCGGTAACGATGCTGCTCGTCGGGTCCGCATACACCTTCGGACTCGGACTGGCGATCCCCCTTGGGGTCCTGTCGGCCGCGCGCCGAAACGACTGGATCGACCACCTCTCGCGCGTCGTCGCGCTGTTTGGCGTGTCGACGCCCTCGTTCTGGATCGGTCTCCTCCTGATCATCGTCTTCTCGTTTCACCTCGGCTGGTTCCCGTCGTCGGATCTGGTCCGCCCGTGGCGCGGACCAGCGGCGGTGTCCGGCGCGGAGACGTGGATCGAGGTGTGGTATCTCTCTGCCAGGAGCTTGGTACTTCCGACCATCGCCCTCGGGACACTACAGATGGCGGCCGCGACCCGGATCGAGCGCTCCTCGATGATTGAGACCTTACAGACGGACTACGTGAAACTCGCGCGAGGATACGGCGTTTCCGAGCAAACGATTCTCAGGAGGCACGCGTTTCGGCCGGCACAGCTTCCCGTGATCACGATCGTCGGACTGAACGTTTCGACGGCGCTGGGCGGCTCCGTACTCATCGAGACCGTATTCAACATCAACGGCATGGGGCGGCTGATAATCACCGGGATCCAGACGCTTGACTATCCGCTCATCATGGGCACGACGCTCTTTTTCGGACTCATATTTCTCGTCGGAGTCATCGTCACGGATATCTCGTACGCGTACATCGATCCGCGGATCTCGTACGGTGATCGCGAATGACTGAAACACGAACTCACGCGGGACGGAGGTGTCGTTAATGGCCATCGGTGAACACGAGAACGGAACGTCCTCCGAGGATCCGGCGGTCGAGCAGGTCGGCTGGCGACACACTGTCACCGTCATCAAACGCGACCCGACCGCTCGGTTCGGACTCTACCTCATCGGTCTGTTGACCCTGGTGGCGACGTTCACATGGATCGACTACCTCGTCTTCGATTATGCGATCGCGGAAGCGGTGTGGTACCACCCGGAGCGAGACCCGGAAGTAGTCGAGACGATTCTCCCGCCGGCGTTCATCGACGGCGGGACGTGGGCACACCCGCTCGGGACCGACCACCGGGGGCGCGACATTCTCGTGCGGGTGATCTACGGGACGCGAATCTCGATCACCGTCGGGTTCCTCTCGACGGCTATCGGGATGGTCGGCGGGACCGCAATCGGCTCTGTCGCCGGCTACTACGGCGGCTGGGTCGATGACGTCTTCATGCGGTTCGTCGAGACTATCTACTCGATCCCGTTTCTGGTGTTGGTCATCGCGTTTATGGCTGCCTTCGGACGGAGCATCACCTACGCGATGGTCGGCGTCGGGATCGCCGTGATCCCGGTGTTCGCCCGCCTGATTCGATCGCGAGTGTTGAGTGTCCGTGAGACGGATTACGTTGAGGCCGCACGGGCTGCCGGGGTCCGGGACAGTCAAATCATCCTCAGACACGTGATTCCTAACAGCTTTGCACCGGTGCTGGTACAGGGGACGCTCCAGATCGGGATCAGCATCCTCATCATCGCTGGGCTCTCGTTTCTCGGGTACGGCGCGCAGCCGCCGACCCCCGACTGGGGCCAGATGCTCTCGGAGTCACGGGGGTACATGCTCCCGCAGCCGTGGTTCAGCATCTGGCCCGGGCTCGCTATCCTCGTGACTGTGATGGGATTCAACCTCTTCGGGGACGGCCTGCAAGACGCGATCGATCCGAAGATCGATAACTAACCGGGAGCGATTTTCGCTCGTCCATTTCGGTTGTCGCCCATCCCGTCGGTCGCGTTCGCAGGCGATCGCCACGGATCGTGGGACCGCAAGGCACTCCACGACCCCATCCGATCCCGTGTACGAATGGCCACGTCGACGCGGCTCGTCGTGTACGTCTCGCTCGTCGCCAGCGCGGCCATCGCGGCCGCGAAGTTCATCGCGTACCTCTCGACGGGGAACGCGAGCATGCTGAGCCAGACGTACTACTCGCTGTCCGACGTCGGTAATCAGGTGTTGCTGCTCGTCGGATTTCGGCTGAGCGAAGCCGACCCCAGCCGACAGTACCCGTTCGGCCGCGGGAAAGAGCAGTACGTCTTCGCGTTCGTCGTCACCGTCCTCCTATTTGGAGTCGCCGGATACGCATCGGTTCGCGAGGGGTACGCAGCCCTCGGGACGCCGTTCCGTGCGGTCGATGTCCGGATCAACTACGTCGTCCTCGGCGTCGCGCTCGTCTTCGAGCTGTACGCGTTTTATAAATCGTACCAGGCCGTCCGCGAGGAAGCGGACAAGGAGGGGTTCGCGGACCTCTACGGCACGTTTCGCCAGACGAAAGACGGGCCGTTACTCACGGCGGCGACGGAGAACCTCGTCGCCATCGTCGGAGTCGTCGCAGCGATCCTCGGCGTTTACCTCACGGACGTGACGGGCAACACGATCTACGACGCGGCCGCGAGCGCGGTCATCGGCCTCCTACTGATGGGATTCGCGCTAGCGCTCGCCTGGGAGAACCGCGGGCTCATGGTCGGTGAGGGCGTCACGCGCACCGAACGACACGCTTTGCTGGAGGCGATCGGCGACGTCGACGGGGCGGAGGGAGTCCTTGATCTCCGAACGATGCATCTCGGCCCCGACTCCGTGCTCGTCGCCTGTGAGATCGCCTTCGACCCGGCCCTCGACACGGCCGGCGTCGAGACGGCGGTCGACGCCGTTGAGGCCGCCGTCCGCGAGGTGGTCCCCGAGGCGGACCGAATCTACGTCGAGGCGGAGTCACAGCGATCGGGGCACGAATACCCGTTCGGAGACGTCGACGAAGACGATCACGGACGATAAGTCGGTGCGCGCCCGACGAGAAGATGAGTATGCGAGTCACCCTCCTCGGAACCGGAGACACGACGGGGACCCCCACCGTCGGCTGCGGCTGTGACACCTGCGAGGCGGCCCGCGAGCGGGGTGTGTCGCGGTCGCGGTTCTCCGTCCACGTCACCAACGAACGAACGGGCGACTCCCTGCTCGTCGATTTCAGCCCCGACTTCCGGAGCCAGTTTCTCGCGTGCGACGTCCCGCTTCCCGACGCCGGAATCGTGACCCATATTCACTTCGATCACCTCGACGGGCTCGGCAACGTCTACCGGCTCGTCGACGGGCTCCCGGTCCACGCGCCGAGTCAGACTGACCCAGCCACCGACGAGAGCGTCGCCGAGACGATCCGCGACAAGTACGACTACCTCGAAGACCGGATCGGCGTTCACGCCCGCGAGCCGTTCGAGCCCTTCGAGACGTGCGGCTTCGAGGTTCGGTTCGTCCCCGTCGACCACCCACCACTGCTCTGTTTCGGCGTCGTGATCGAAGACCCCGAGACGGGTGTGAAGCTCTCACTGACCGGTGACACGAGCTACGACGTTCCGGAGCGCTCTCGCGAGGCGCTCGCCGACCCCGACCTCCTGCTCGCCGACGCGATCGTCCCCGCGTCGCTGTGTAAACACCACCCAATCGGCGGACGACACGAGGGATCCGACGGCGTCCCGCGCACGTTCGGCTCGAAACACATGACCCGAGAGGGTGCGCTCGCGCTCGCGGACGAGTTGAACGCCGACCGAACGCGACTCGTTCACCTGGCCCATTTCTACCCGCCCGATGAGGCGTTCGAAGAGCCGCTGGCGGTCGACGGCGAAGTGTACGAGCTGTGAGGCCCGGCAGCTCTACGTGCGCACAGTCACAAGGCTGACAGAACGCCTGAACCAGTGGACTGGCTGAGACTCTGCGGCCTCCTCTCTCAACAGAATCTCTCTCAACAAAATCTCATTCGTACTCGCTGCCGACGACCTCACGGATCCGATCGGCCGTCACCGATCCAACCCCGTCGACCTCCAAGAGGTCGTCCTCCGTCGCGGTCATCACCGCCTCGACGGTGCCGAAGTGTTCGAGCAGCGATCGGGCGGTGACGGGACCGATGTCGGCGATCGAGGAGACGACGTACTCCTGCTGTTCTCCGCGGGTCTTCGTCGTCTTCTCGCCGTGGACGCTCACCTCGCGGTCCCGCGTCTCCTGTTCGCGCTTGGCGATCGTCGCGAGCAGCTCCGTCGTGTCGGTCTCGCTTTCGGTCCGGAGCACGCTCACGTCGAAGTCGACCGCGAGCGACGCGAGCGCGCCGCGAATCGCGTTCGGCTCGATATCACGTTGTCCGTAGAGGTTCGTCCCCTCGACGATCATCACTGGTCGGGCGTACGCCCGGGAGAGCTCGCCGACCTGCTCGAACAGCGACCGGTCCGCGTCGAGCATCGAGCCGACGAAGTCCGCCGCCGACTTCCGCTCGACGGCGACTCGGTCGGAGAGCACGTAGTCGCCGACTGCAAGCGTTTCGAGTCGAGTGACGAGCCCGTCGCGCGTCGAGAGACTCTTCGCGATCGAGGAGTCGAGCTCGCGCTGGTCGACCACGATCTCGACGCCGTCGTCGACGCCGGCAGTGGCGACCACCGCGTCGTCGTCCACTTTTTCGCCCTCATCAGCGTTTCTGTTGCGCGCCTCTGCGGCGAAGTCGGTGAGCCCGGTGTCGGTGTCAGTCGCGTCCTCACTCGTTTCAGACGCGGAGGCCGACTCGGCGACATCGCTTTTATCAGCCTGACCACCGCCCGCCTCGTCGTCTTCTTCGGCGTCGTCTCCTCCCGAATCGCTTCCGGCCCCACCGGTGAACGCGTCCAGTCCGGCCTGGCCGTCGTCGACCGTCTTCTCGATGTCATCAGTGGCGGCTTTCAGCTCGGCGAGGTGGTTGGTCATCTTTTTTTCGCGCCGCCGAGAGATCCAGAAGAACGCCTCGTCGCGGGTGTCTTCGGCCATCAACACGACGACCTGTCCCGCCGCCTGCCGGCCGGTCCGCCCTTTGCGCTGGATCGAGCGGATCGCGGTGGGGACGGGTTCATAGAAACAGACGAGGTCGACCTCGGGCACGTCGAGCCCCTCCTCGGCGACTGACGTCGAGACGAGCACCTCGAACGCCCCGTCTTTGAACTCCTGGAGTGTCTCCTGCTGCTGTTTCTGGCTCATCCCATCAGAGCCTTCCTTGTCGCCCTGCCCGACGAACTTCCGGACGTCGAAGCTGGTCGAGAGGAACTCCACGAGCGCCTCGGCGGTGTCTCTGGACTCCGTAAAGAGGATCGCTCGCTGGCCGCCGTTGATTCCGAGCGTCTCCGCGAGCAGGATTCGGGCCTTCGAGAACTTCGGGTGGAGCCCATCGAACGACTCCGCTTTTCGCATCGCCTCGCGCACCTTCGGGTCCGCGATCATCCGCTGGCTGGCCTTCGACGCGCCGGACGAGCGCGCGGCGTTGCGCTGGCGCTCGAAGTAGCGCCGAACCGATTCGACCGACTGGGTCTCGACGAGCTCGGTCGCCCGACGGAGCTTCATCACCTCCGCGTGGGTGGACATCCCCTTATATCCGTCCGACTGGTCGTTGTCCATCATCTTCTTTAGTTTTCCGCGCATCTCGTTGAGGTCGCGTTGGGAGAGGTCGGGGCTCGTCTTGTTCGTGACTCCCAACTGTTTCAGTTTCTCTAACCTGTCGGTGATCACCTCGTTGAGTGCGTCGCGGATCGCGAGCACCTCGTCCGGCAGGGTGACCTGCTCCCACCGGACGTCGGTGTCGTGGGTGTACTCGTCGACGTCGGCGTCTGCCTCGGTCATCACCTCGACGTTCCGTAGCCCGAGGTTCTCACACACCGTCTCGATCTCCTCGGTGTCACCGCCGGGCGAGGCCGACATCCCGGTGACGAGCGGATTCGCCGCGTCGGCGTGGTAGCGCTCGGCGATGTACACGTACGCGTAGTCGCCGGTCGCGCGGTGGCACTCGTCGAACGTGAGATGCGTAACGTCTCGAAGCGAGATCCGGTTGCCGACGAGATCGTTTTCGACGACCTGTGGCGTCGCGATCACGATCCGGGCCTCGTTCCAGACCGCGGCGCGGTCGTCGGGTTTCACCTCCCCGGTAAAGACGACGATCTCGTCGTCAGGGATCGAGAGCGCCTCGCGGTAGAAGTCGGCGTGCTGCTGGACGAGCGGCTTGGTGGGGGCCAAAAAGAGCGCTTTCCCGCCAACTTCGTGGAGGCGCTGGGCGGTGACCAGCAGGCTCACGGTCGTTTTTCCGAGCCCGGTCGGGAGACAGACCAGGGTGTGATCCTCGACCGCGGCGTCAGCGAGCTGGAGCTGATAGCGGCGTCGCTGGAGGAAGTCGTCGACGAGCAGGGGACGGTCGATGCCGGCGGCCTCGGTCGCCATCGGCGGGTCTACACCGTCTTCGGCCTAAAGGCTTCGCGAAGCGGGGTGAAAGTTATCGATCGCCGGATCGCTCTTCCCGGAACTCCTCCGGAACGTCCTCGTCGACCAGCTGTGCCCACTCTACGAGCCGGTCTCCGGATGGGGTACGCGCACTCATCACACGATTGATCTCCGCGGTTCCTAATAATTGTTACCCCGATTCTAACTGTGTCGGCATCGCGTTCGATCGCGATCGACGCAACTCGCTCCCCTTTTACCGCTCACGCGTCTCCGGCACGGCATGAGCAAACTCGACGAATTCCTCGCGGGCGAGCGGCTCGACGACGTCGTCTTTTACGTGAGCGACGCCTACCTCGACGACGACTCTCGACTCCGAAACGTCGGTACGGAGACTGACGACGGCGTCAGACTGATCCTCGACGGCGAGACCGGTCGCTCCGCGTTCGAGGCGGGGACGGGGATGGGGGCGATGGAGTTCGCGAAAACCGCGATGGGCGCCGAGGGAACGATCGCCCGCTCGCTCGACGACGGGGAGTGTCCGTTCGCGGACGGTGAGGCAACGGAAGACGGCGACAGCAGCGGAGAGAGCGACGGTGACGACCACGACATCCGGTTCATTTTCGCGTTCGCAGAGGCGCAAAACGAGGAGGTCGGCGGGCTCTACGCCGAGGGCGACGTGGTCCACGCGTACGCTCACTGTACCTGCGGCGAGAGCTACTCCCACAAGTGGATCATCGGTGAGCGCGACGAGTGAGCGGCCAGAACGAGCGAACGAGTAGCCGGTACGGCTCGGCCGAAGCTATCCCTTAAATAGGCTCGCGTGGACGGGAGCGTGCTCTGACTCGGGCCGTGCGGACTTCGTCTCGTCACTGCCGTCATCGGAGACTGCCCGACCAGCGATCCCATCGGCGAGGAAGTCACGGAGCGGCGGACCCACGTGTTCGGGCTCCACGAGGAACGCGTCGTGGCCGTGGTCGGAGTCGATCACGTGGTGGGCGACCGGCACCTCGCGAGTACGGAAGGCGGTCGCCAGCGACGACGACTGCTCGACGGTGAAATGCCAGTCGGCCGTGAAGCTTAACAACAGCGCCTCTCCCTCGAAGGCCGCGATCGCGTCGGCGTCCGTCCCGTGACCCGCCGAGAGGTCGTACTCGTCCATCGCGCGCGTGAGGTAGAGGTAGCTGTTGGCGTCGAACCGCTCGCTGAACCCCTCCGCCTGATAATCGAGGTACGACTCCACCTCGCGGTACGGGAAGAACGCCGCGGTCGGCTCCGGCGGTAACCCGAGGTCGCCCTCTTCGCGGGTCAGCGAGTCGCGGCCGGCCGAGCGCCGGCCGAACTTGCGCTCCATCGACGCCTTCGAGAGATACATGATGTGACCGATCTGTCTGGCCAGCGCGAGCCCCTCGTCCGGTGACGGGCGGTCCTCGCCGTAGTAGTCGCCTCCGTTCCAGCTCGAGTCTGCGCGGATCGCTCGACGAGCGACCGCGTCGAGCGCGAGACACTGCGCGTCGAGGCGGCCGGCGGTGGCGATGGCGGCGATCCGATCGACGTCGTCGGGGTACCGCTTCGCCCACTCTAAGACGTTCATCCCACCGACGCTCCCGCCGACGACCGCCCGAAGCCGCCCCACGCCGAGGTGATCGAGCAGGCGCCGTTGTGCGCGCGTCCAGTCTTCGACCTGTACCGGCGGGAAGAGCGTCCCCCACCGGTCGTGGTCGGGTTCGTCCGGGAGGTCGAGGTCCGCCGGACGCTCGCTCGTCGGCCCCGTGGTGCCGTAACAGGAGCCCGGAACGTTCGCACAGACGACGTAGTACTCCGTCGTGTCGATCGCCTTCCCGGGGCCAACGATGTCGTCCCACCACGCGCGGGCCTGGCCGGCCTGTCCAGCGTCTCGCTCGGGCGACGGCGACCGCGCGACGTTCTGACTCCCGGTGAGCGCGTGACAGACCAACACGACGTTGTCGCCGTCGAACTCGCCGTGGGTCTCGTAGGCGATCTCCAGGTTCGGGACGGACTGGCCGCACTCGAACTCGAACTCGCCGAGCGCGACGACACCGTCGTCGGATGGCGTTGTGCTCATATCGATCAGGCCTCCGAGGCGGCGCGCTCGCCCGCGGCCAACCCCTCGTCGAGGTCGGCGATCACGTCCGAGACGTCTTCGATGCCGACCGAGAGCCGGAGCATATCCGGGAAGACGCCGGCGAGCCGCTGCTGTTCGGGATCCATCTGCGCGTGTGTCGTGGAGGCGGGATGGATGACGAGGGTCTTCGCGTCGCCGATGTTCGCGAGGAAGCTCGTCAGATCGACGGACTCACACAGCGTTTTCGCGGCCTCGAAGCCGCCGTCGACGCCGAAAGTGACCATCCCGCCGTAATCCTTCAGATACGTCCCCGCGTTCTCGTGGCTCGGGTGATCTTCGAAGCCGGGGTACGTCACCCAGCCGACGCGGTCGTCGTCGCGGAGGTACTCGGCGACCGCCCGGGCGTTCTCGCAGTGCCGTTCCATCCGCAGCGGAAGGGTGTTGAGCCCCTGAATCGTCTGCCACGCGTCGAACGGCGACTGCTGGCCGCCGGTCGGGCGCACGCCGCGCTGGCGGGCGACGTTGGCGAAGGCGGCGTCGCCGAACCGCTCGACGAAGTCGATCGGGAAGCCGGGCGATTTGCCGTCGAGCTCGTCGTAATCGGCATCCGGGTGGTCCCACGGGAACTGGCCGCCGTCGACGACGACGCCGCCGACGGTCGTCCCGTTGCCTGTGATCCACTTCGTTGTCGACTCCCAGACGATATCGGCACCGTGCTCAAACGGCCGACAAAGGTACGGGGTCGCGAAGGTGTTGTCGACGACGAGCGGGACCGCGCGATCGTGGGCGATCTCGGCGAGCCGCTCGAAGTCGGGCGTGACCAGCGAGGGGTTCGCGACCGTCTCCACGTGGACGAACGCGGTGTCCTCGTCGATGACCGTCTCATAAGCCTCGTAATCGAGCGTGTCGACGAGCCGCGCCTCGACCCCGCGTCGGTTCGCGATGCTGGTGAGGTAGGCGGCCGTCCCGCCGTACATCTCGGAGCTGGCGACGATGTTGTCGCCCGCGCTCGCGAGCACGGTCGTGATCGCGTCGAACGCGGCCATCCCCGAGCCGGTCGCGACGGCGTCAGAGCCGCCGGAGAGGTCGGCAATTCGGTCTTCGAGGACGCTCACGGTCGGGTTCGAGAGCCGGGAGTAGATGTGGCCCTCCGCCCGGAGCGCGTACAGCTCCGCCGCCGTGTCCGCGTCGTCGAAGACGAACGACGTCGTCTGGTGGATCGGGGTCGCGCGTGACCCGGTCACCGGGTCGGGCTCCGCGCCGGCGTGGAGACTCCGGGTGTTGAACCCACGTGTCATGTGTGTAGTGCATATATCTTCACACATCTATAACCGTCAGTTACGGCAAATGGTGCCTCTGATCGAGACGGTCGAATCGGCGGTACCTGTGAAATAGCGTCGTCGACGAGAGAACGGACGCCGCCCGCCGGTTTGTAGTTAAGTAGGCCGGCGCGGACGATGCGGTATGCGCGTGCTCATTATCGGCGGCACCGGGCTCATCGGCACCGGGATCACTCGAGGGCTCGTCGCAGCGGGCCACGAGGTCGTCGCATTCACCCGGGGGACCACCGAGGCGGACGTGCCAGCCGCCGTCTCGTTCCGCCGCGGCGATCGGAACTCCCGCGAGGAGCTTGAACGGGCCGCCGAGGTCGACCCGGACTGCGTGATCGACACGGTCTGTTTCGGCCCCGAAACCGCCCGCGTCGCTGTCGAGACGTTCGCCGGGGCCGTCGACCAGTACGTGTTCTGCTCGACCGTCGACGTCTACCGCCGGCCGCCAGCGGATCAGCCGATCACGGAGTCCGCGCCCCGCGAGTCGGAAACGGGTGCGGAGCCCGTCAGCGTGTACGCCGCCGACAAGGCCGCCGCCGAGGACGTCTTTTTCGACGCTCACGGCGATGCGTTCGCGACGACCGTGATCCGACCGTGGAGCACCTACGGCGATCGGGGGCCGGTCCTCCACACGCTCGGGTCCGGGAGCTACTACCTCGACCGCATCCGAAAGGGGAAACCCGTGATCGTCCACGGTGACGGGACCTCGCTGTGGGGCGCCTGCCACCGCGACGACGTTGCGGGCGCGTTCGTCGCCGCCGTCGGCAACGAGGCCGCGTATGGCGAGGCGTACCACGTCACCAGCGAGGAGCCGATGACTTGGAACCAGTACCATCACCGGGTCGCGCGCGCTCTCGACGCTCCCGAGCCGGAACTCGTCCACATTCCGACCGACCTCCTCAAGCGTCGGCTGCCGGAGCGGACCGATCTCCTCGCCGATCATCTCCGGTACACCACCGTGTTCGACAACGCGAAGGCGCGTCGCGACCTCAGATTCGAGTACACGGTCGACTTCGAGGCCGGCGTCCGCCGAGCGGCCGACGCCATCGAGTCGACGGTCGGGATCGACCCGTGGCACTCAGAGAATGACGACGCGGTGATCCAAGAGTGGCGCGAGGCGGCTGACGGGTTCGACGCCGAACGCTGACCGTTTCGGCCCCTCCACATCGGTAAGACGGACCCCCACCCCCGAAGCGACAGTTTATCCGTCACGACGCGCCAACTCGGGGTAATGGCAGCCGCCGGCATACCCGTACCCGACCTCGCTGAGCGCGCTGACGCCTGCGCCGAGCGCCTCCGCGCAGCGGATCGCGTCCTGCTCGCCTCCCACATCGATGCCGATGGGATCACCAGCGCCGCGATCGCCTCGTCGGCGCTCGCCCGGGCCGGGATAGACCACGAGATAGTCTTCGAGAAGCAGTTGGACGAGGCGGCCGTCGCCGAGATTGCCGCCCGGGAGTTCGAGACGGTGTTGTTCACCGACTTCGGCTCCGGACAGCTCGACGTCATCGCCCCGCACGAATCCGCCGGTGAGTTCACCCCGATCATCGCTGACCACCACCAGCCGGCCGACCCCGACACAGAGTTCCACCTCAATCCCCTGCTTGAGGGGATCAACGGTGCGAGCGAGCTGTCGGGAGCAGGGGCGAGCTACGTTCTCGCTCGCGCGCTCGAAGGCCCCGACGGTGACAACCGCGATCTCGCTGGGTTGGCGGTCGTCGGCGCGGTCGGTGACATGCAGGACTCCGACGGTGGGCTCGTCGGTGCCAACGAGGCGATCGTCGCTGACGGCGTCGACGTCGGCGTGATCGAGACGCGGACCGACCTAGACCTGTACGGCAGACAGACGCGACCGCTCCCGAAGCTGCTGGAGTACGCCTCGGACGTGCAGATACCGGGTGTCTCGAACGACGAAGCGGGCGCGATCTCGTTTCTGACCGATCTCGACATCGACGTGAAACACGACGGCGAATGGCGCCGCTGGGTCGACCTCGACGGCGAGGAGCGCCAGACGCTCGCGTCCGCGCTGATGCGCCGAGCCGTCGCCTCCGGGGTCCCCGCGGCGCGGATCGAATCGCTCGTCGGCACCTCCTACACGCTCGCCCACGAGGAGCCCGGCACCGAGCTACGAGACGTTAGCGAGTTCTCGACGCTGCTCAACGCCACCGCCCGCTACGACCGGGGCGACGTCGGGTTAGCGGTGTGTCTGGGCGACCGCGGTGACGCGCTCGCCGAGGCGCGGCGGCTCCTCCGGACCCACCGCCGAAACCTCTCGGAGGGGCTTCAGTGGGTGAAGACGGAGGGAGTCACCCACGAAGACGAGATCCAGTGGTTCGACGCGGGCTCGCGGATCCGCGAGACGATCGTCGGTATCATCGCGGGGATGGCGGTCGGCTCGCCGGCTGTCGACCGATCGAAACCCGTGATCGCGTTTGCGGAGGAGAGCGCGACGGAGCTGAAGGTGTCTTCGAGAGGGTCACACGCGCTCGTTCGACGAGGGCTCGATCTCTCGGTGGTGATGCGAGAAGCGAGTCAGTCAGTCGGCGGCGACGGCGGTGGCCACGACGTCGCTGCGGGCGCGACGATTCCCGTCGACGGGCGAGACGCGTTCATCCAGTCGGCCGACAAGCTCGTCGGCCAGCAGCTATCGTGAGAGGAGAACCCGATTCCGAGACATCGACGCCACGGTTCTGCTATCGGCGCTGCCAGCTTCCCTCGATGCTGCCGGCTCAGGCCTCGCCGAGGTCCCGGAACATCGCCCGGTAATCGTCCGAGGAGAGCGACTCGCTGAGGTCGTCGATATCGCCGTCGAGGCTCTCCAGTTGGTCGACCAGTTCGGCGTACGACTCGTTGTCCTCGCGCTGGGCGGCCGGTTTCTCCGAGTTGAGAAGCGCGCGCTTGCTCGCGAGCGCCGCAGCCTGCTGGACGAGTTCGTCGTACTCGCTCCGGGTGAGTAGGGTGTTGATCGCTGCGAGTAGCTTCGCGCGGCTGACCGGCTTAGTGAGGTATAGGTCGAATCCCATGTCGATGATGTCGAAGTCGGGCTCGACAGCGGTGACCATCGCAACGCGGCAGTCGTACCCTGACTCGCGGATGTGTTCGAGCACCGTATCGCCGCTCTCGTCAGGAAGTCGTCGATCGAGTAACACGACGTCGATGGTGCGATCGACCCGGTCGATCGCTTCGGCGGCAGTCTCCGCGACGGTGACGGCGTACCGCTCTTCGAGAAATCCCGCGTACAGCGCGGCAATGTCAGGCTCGTCCTCGACGACGAGGACAGATGAGCCGCTCACCGCCGATCACCCTCGGAGTCGACGGGGGGCGCGTCACCAACGATATACAATGGGTGTTGTGTCGAGAAATAAAGCTATCGCCGTCGGCCTCGCCGACCGTCGGATATGTTTCGGTCGGCGATCCGTCCGGCTCCGTCGGATCGTCTTTTATGTACTCGCACCGCTAACAACGAGACGAATGTCAGAACTCGTCTCTACAGGGGTCGAGGGGCTCGACTCGATCCTTTCCGGCGGCATCACGGAGCGATCGACGGTTCTCGTCTCCGGGAACCCCGGCACCGGCAAGAGCATCTTCGGAATCCAATACCTCCACCACGGCGTCAGCGAACACGACGAACGTGGCGTGTACGTCTCCTTCGAGGAGGACAGCGCAGACATCCGCGGCGCCGCCGACTCGATCGGGCTCGACGGCTTCGGCGACGCGGTCGACGACGGTGACATCGTCATCTTAGACAAACGCGAGATGCTCCGCGAGACCGACTTCTCGACAGCGGTCGACCGACTGCTCGACACGATCGAGGACGGCGGGTTCGACCGACTCGTCCTCGACTCATTATCGATGTTTCAGCTCTTTTTCGACGCTGAACAGGAGAAACGGACGTACCTGCTGAAGTTCTCGGATATCCTCAAGGCGAACGGGTTGACGTCGCTGCTTATCAACGAACAGGGAGCGGTGTTCCCGGACACGGAAGTGGGGTTGGAGAACTTCCTGACGGACGGGAACATCTACTTCATCCAGACGCCGACGGACTCCGGTGTCAACCGATACGTCTGGGTAGCGAAGATGCGAAAGCAGGATATCGACACCGACATCTTCCCGATGGAGATCGGTGAGGGGGGAATCACCGTCCACGAGCGGGCCGGCGGATTTTCGATGATGGGCGGGTCGGACGGACCCTCGTTCTAGCTCGCGAAGCGCGGAGGGACCGTCACTGTCTGGACGAGAGATCACGCCACACGTCGTCGAGACGGTTTTTCACCGCGGAGCGCTCCTCGATTCCGACGGTGAGTCCGTTGCGGAAATCGACGCCGACGCCGTCGACTTTCCGGCGGTACACCTTCACGCGACGGTGTTCATCGGAGAGCGGGCGGTCGTGGAGCTCCAGGAGGTCAGCCTCCTCCAGCTCGTTGATCCGGCGGTAACACGTCGCGATGGGGACTTCGAGCTCGTCGCTGAGGTCCTGTGCGGACTTCGCGTCGCCCGTCGCTGTCAGGATATCCGTGTTGTACTTATTACCGAGCACCGTGATCAGGTCGTCTTCTACCATTCACGTTATCGCTGTTGATTCTTGGGATTAAAAGGGTACCGGTGGGAGAAACGTTCGAAACGCCGTTATGCAACGCGTTTGCGGGCTGCTTACGGCTCTTCGACGTCGGCATAACCCACTGTGTTATCGGCGGTGATAGTCGACGCCGTGGGTTTATAAACCGCCTCTCGACACGGAGCGTATGGAACTGATCGAGGGGTTGTATCTCGTGACGACCACTGTGTTGGCCGGCGCGAGCGCGACGCTACTGGCGTTCGCGCTGTCGGCGTATCGGTCGTCAGGCCGGGCGGCGATGGCGTATCTCGCGGTCGGGTTTGGACTGATGATCGTCGCCGCGGTGGCGACGCCGGTCGCCGCGTTTCAGACGGGGTTCGCGAACCCGGCGGTGTTGCTCCTCATTAACAGCGGGTTGCTGGCGGCGTCGATGGCGCTCGTCGCCGGGAGCCTCGTCGTCTACGAACCCGGAACCCGAGAGTTCGTGATTCCCGACGCGGAGCTGTCGCGGCTCCGAGAGTAGTCGGCCCGGTGTCGGCGAGGCCCATGGCGTCGAGCGTGTCGAGCTCCACGGACTGGCGAGTGAGTTCGTCTCGAAGCTCCGGCCCGATCGCGTCGCTACCGTGGTGGCGTGTAGTATTCGATATCGATAATCGGAGTCCAACTTCGTTAATAATTCCAGAAACTAAACAACAAAAAATAACCGAAAAAACGCATGACAGCACACTCTTATCAATATGAATAATCGGCGCAGAGTCTTTAATAGGGAATTCCCGCTCCTAACGATAACGCCCGCCGGGAAGGCCGGGGGCCCAGGCAATCACACAATGTTCGAAAGCATACT
>LKMY01000056.1 GCA_001564205.1 Nanohaloarchaea archaeon PL-Br10_U2g5 | reverse complement strand
CGGTGATAAACCCCGAATCCTGCTGTTCATGCGGTCAGGGCGCGACCGCGAGCTACTCACGGAGGCCCTGAGCGACCGATACCAGATCGAAGCGACGACCGACGTGGAGACGCTCGAATCGGCGCATCCGTTCGATTGCTGCGTCTTCGACGCTCGCGGCTTCAACCGTGTCGCCGGGACCATCCAATCGAGACGAGCGCTGTCCGCGCCCGTCTTCCTCCCGTTCGTCCTGCTCGTGACCGACGAGTCGGCCTCGACGGCGACGGGAAACGCGTGGGACTACGTCGACGACGTCATCGAGCTCCCAGTCCCGAAGACGGCGCTCCGGTCTCGGATCGCAAACCTCGTCGAACGTCGGAAGACCTCACTCCGGCTCGCGGAACGTGAACGGAAGCTCGCCGAGACCGTCGCAGATCTCCAGCTGAAAGAACGAGCGATGGACGAAGCGCCGGTCGGGATCACGCTCGCCGAGTCAGGCGACGGCGAGAATCCGCTGATCTACGTGAACGACGGGTTCGAGAACCTCACCGGCTACGGCTCGGCGATGCTCGGCGTCGACTGTCGGTTCCTGCAGGGCGACGAGACCGATCCGGAGACCCGGAGCGCGATCCGAGAGGCGATCGACGCCGAAGAGCCGATCTCGGTCGATATCCTGAACTACCGGGCGAACGACCAGAAGTTTTGGAACCAGCTTACGATCGCCCCGATACGCGATGAACACGGCGCAGTCACGCATTACGTCGGGTTCCAGACCGACATCTCAGAACGCAAGATACGGGAGCGCAGATTGGAAGTGATGGGCCGCGTGCTCAACCACAACCTCCGGAACAAAATGAACCTCATCGAGGGGTACACAGAGCTGTTACGTCGAGAGCTGGATGACGACGCGTCTCGCAAGCCGCTCGAGGTGATCGCTGAGACCACGGACGACCTCATGGGGATCGCGGAAGCGGTCCGAAAGATCGATCACACGCTCGCCGGATCGCCGACGGAGTCCGCCGTCGACCTGCGCGATCGGGTATCCGAACTGGTGAGCCAAACGCGAGATCGGTATCCCGGGGCGACGTTCGAGCTGTCGCTTCCCCCCGCCGGCACCCCCGTCGACGCGACGGTGGTCGGACTGATGACCGCGATCGAAGAGGGGGTAGAGAACGCGGTCAAACACAATACCGGCCCGAACCCCACGGTGACGATCCGTGTCGAGCGACCCTCACCGGACTGGGTCGCGATCGAAATAGCGGACAACGGACCCGGAATTCCGGAGCACGAGACGCGCGTGCTCGAACACGGCGAGACCACGCTGACTCACGGGGACCGGCTCGGCATCTGGCTAATGTACTGGGTCGTCAACAAGGCCGGCGGCGAGTTCTCCGTGTCGACGTCGGATGACGGGACCACGCTCCGGATCGCTGTCCCGTCCCACCCGTAACGCTCCTTCGGCGGAACTTCGGCAGCGCCACCGCGTCGCCGATCCGAACTTACAGGGCCCGCTTCGATCGGAGTCGTGCGAGTCGCACGCGGGCCTCCTGTCGACTCGTTCCTCGAATGCGGCCCGTTTCGTCGTCCGCCATCGAGACCAGTGAGAGCCGATCTAAGAGTGGCGGCCAGTCGGCCGCACCCGCCGCGTCGCTGGCGAACGCGACGGCATTACCAAGTCCGTCGCGCTCTGCGGTCCCGATGCCGGCCACCACCGCGTCCGCACTCTGCCGCCCGCCGGAAACGTAGAGCCGGTCGCCGACGGCTGCCGGGATCCAGGCCGGGAGCAGCAGGACCCAGAGGAGGACGCCGGCGACCGTGTACAGCCACGAGGGGATCCGCTTTCGCTCCGGCTCGTACCCGTGGATCCGGTTCACACGCCGGTCTGCCGCAGTCCGCTCGCTCCGCCTCCCGACGAGCAGGGTCGCCAACAGGGCCACCGTTTCGACGAGCGCCAGCGCCGGAATAAGCGCGGTCGTGACAACCGCTTCTCGGCGCTTAATTCGAACGAGCGCGTGCCGCAAAGCGGCGTCACGGTCGTCTTGCGGCAGCGAGAGCAGCCGCGTTGAGACCACGAGCCGCGATCCGCGATGGCCGTCGACTGCGGCGACGTTGGCGGCGTCGGCGCGGATCACCGTTACCGTCGGCGGATCGACGCCGACCTCGTCCGCGAGGGCCGCGACACGGTCCGCGACGAAGTCGGCCGGACGGTCTTCGAGTTCGGCCGCCGGAAGACGCCTGATCCGCCGCTCGACGAGGATCGGTCCGACGATCGCAGCGCCACCGAGACCGACGATGCCGGCCGCGATGACGCCGATCACCGCGGAACCGAGGCCGCCGAGACCGCCGAGGCCGCCGAGACCGCCGAGGCCGCCGAGACCGCCGAGCCCGACACGTTCGAGGAGGACGAACATCGGCACGAGCGGAAGCGCGGCGAGCAGCACGGGGACGGTGAGGAGCGCGACCCCGCCGATCAGACGCCGTCCTCGGGCCCCTACAGGTCCTCCCATATGGACGAATGGTGATACACGCGGGGTAAAGCTTTGCCGGAGTTGGAGCTCACCGCTGGAACCCCCGTCGACACCAGATACCGACTGCGGTGGGATTGTGGACCTTTCGGAGCTTTTAACCCGATTCCACCACCAAATTGAGGTAATGGCTTTTGAGGATCTACTGAACGACCCCGTCATCCAAAAGTACCTCCACGAGCTGGTGGGACCGACGGGGATGCCGGTTGCGGCCGCGCCGCCTGACGGCGAGGTCACTGACGAAGAGTTGGCCGAAGAGCTCGGGTTAGAGCTCAACGACGTTCGGCGCGCGCTGTTCATCCTGTACGAGAACGATCTCGCCACCTACCGTCGGGTACGCGACGAGGACTCGGGATGGCTGACGTACCTCTGGACGTTCCACTACGACAACATTCCGGAGAACCTCGAAGAGGAGATGTACCGACTGTTGGAGGCGTTAGAGGAGCGTGAAGAGTACGAGCGAACCCACGAGTTCTACCTCTGTGAAGTGTGTTCGATCCGCTTCGAGTTCGGCGAGGCGATGGACTTCGGCTTCGAATGTCCCGAGTGCGGCTCTCCGGTCGAGGCGATGGAGAACGACCGTCTCCGCGACGCGATGGGTAATCGCGTTGCGGAGCTTCGCGACGAACTCAACGTGGACGTGACAGGCTAATGGTCGTCCTCGCAACCAAGTGTTACGTGAGCGGCGATGCCCGAGACCGCGCGCTCGACGGCATGGGGTCGCTCGTCGCCAACGACATCGGCGACCTCCACGTCGACTGGCAGGTGGGCGTCCGCGACGACGAGTTCGTTCAGGTCGACGTTAGCGGCGAGGACGCCGAAGTCGCTCGCAACGTCCTCGCGGAAACGTGGGGAGAGATCGTCGCCCACGACGAGGGGCTCGTTGCCGGCGAAGAGTACGTCGGAACCCTCGAATCGTGGGACGACGACGGGTTCATCCTCGACGCGGGAGTCGAAGTACGGATCCCCGCCGACGAGATCGGGCTCGGCAGGGGATCGCCGGCACAGGTCGTCGAGCGGTTCGGGCTGGTGCAACACCTTCCGGTGCGATTCGTCTACGGCGGCGACGTCGGCGATCCCGACGCCGATCCGAACCGCTTGGCGGACGCCGAGCGAGATCGCCTGTACGACTGGCAGCGCGGCAACGGCCGTCTCAACGTCAACTCCGCGACCCGCGGCGAGGTCCGTGCGACGGTGAACCGCGCGGGACACGCCCAAGACATCGTCACCGTCGAGCGGCTCGGTCTCCTCGAACAGAGCGTCATCTGTACCGAAGACACGGACCCGCCGGGACTGTTAGCCGCCGTCGGTTCGTACCTCCCGGCCGAGATGCGCTGTGTCGTCTAACGTGAGCTAAGCCCGTGAACAGACGCTTCGCCCTCGCGGTCGCCGTCGTCGCCCTCCTCGCCGTCAGCGCCGGCTGTCTCGGCTACGTCACCGGAGGTGGCGAGGTCGGTAACGAGACCCTCGACGCCGAGCCGCCCCGCGAGTACGACTTCGACACCGAGCGTGACGCCGAGATCGATCTGTCGACCGACTCGCAGTACACGGTCGTCTACAACGTCTCAGAAGTCGACGAGCTCCGGCTGTACGAGGGGACGGTGTATGCAGGCGACCAGCCGCTCGAGTTCGAGGCGTTCCGCTATCAGTACGCCGACGGCGAGGTGATAAACGGCAGTGAGTTCCGCGCTCGCGGCGGCGAAGTCGATCGCACCCCAGACGAGACCTGGATCCGGTTCGCCGAGGAGATGGACGATGGAAAGTTGGCGTTCAGCGCCGCCGGCTCGCCCCGCCGATTCACCACGCTCACTTACGTACAGGGGTCGTACGCGGTGACGCTCCCGTCCGGATTCAGCACCGATGTGCCGATAGTCGGTCACGTCTCACCGCGCAGCCACGAGATCGAAACGATCGACGGCCGCGACCGGATCACGTGGGACTCCGTGACGAGCGGCTCGGTCGTGGTCCAGTCGTATCGGGAGACCGACCTACTCATCTTTGGCGTGATCCTCGTCGTCGCGGTGATGGCCGCCGGTGTTGGGACGGTCTACTTCCGGCGACAGCTCGAAGAGCTCCGCGAGAAGCGACGGGAGATGGGACTCGGCGTGTACGAGGACGAAGAGGAGTGATCGCCGCTCGAAACAGCGTAACTGCTGACCACGGTGACGGCGATCAGAGTACGGGCTCCAGCGTCCTTTTGAGTGCGCGCCGTCTTGTCCCCGTATGAACGCCGCTATCGTCACCGTCGGGGACGAGCTCCTCGTCGGCGACACCGAGAACACGAACGCGACGTGGCTGTGTGGTCGCCTCGCCGACCGCGGGGTGCCCGTCCGTCGAGTGACAGTCGTCCCGGACGAAGTCGCCGAGATCGCACGGGTCGTCAACGAGTATTACGCCGAGTACGACATCGTGATCGTCACCGGCGGGCTCGGTCCGACCCACGACGACGTGACGATGGACGCGGTCGCGGCCGCGTTCGGTCGCGACCTCGCGAAAAACGAGACGGCTGCCGAGTGGCTTGCTGAGCGCGGGTACAGCGCGGACAACCTCACCGCCGAGACCACGCACCTTCCGGCCGATTGCCGACCGCTCTCCAACGAGGCGGGCGTCGCGCCCGGCGCGGTCGTCGAGTCGGTGTACGTCCTTCCGGGCGTGCCGACGGAGATGAAAGCGATGTTCGAGTCGGTCGCCGACGAGTTCGAGGGGACGCCGACACACACCGTCATCGTCGACGTCGACGAGCCGGAAAGCGCGCTGTTGGAGCGATTCACGGAGCTACAGAAGCTGTTCGACGTCAGCGTCGGCTCGTATCCCGGAGAGAGCGTGCAGGTGAAGATCACGGCCCAGAGCGCTGAAGAGGCGGAACGGGCGGCCGAGTGGGTGCGAGAGCGCTCGGAGCTGGTCGAGCCGAACTAGCGGTAGAGGTACGCAACCCACACGGCGACGAGAAGCAGTCCGGCAACGAGCACGGCGGAGGCGGTCGCGTTGATCGGGAGCGGTTCGGTAACGGCGGCTTCGAGGATCATGAATCTGGATTGTTCTGGGGGCGTCTTAAGGGTTAACTGTCGGGCGAGCGCGCCGATTTGAGCCCGCTCATCGCTCCTGGAACGCACTCCTGCTCACGGTTCTCGCGAAACGTGCCCCGCTTAAGTCTCCGCCGCCGAACACCAATGTATGCACGTCGGATTCGTGATGAACCCGGTCGCCGGGATGGGCGGTCGCGTCGGGCTCAAAGGGACCGACGGGAAGGTCGCGGAGGCGATCGCCCGCGGCGCCGAACCGAGGGCCCCTGATCGTGCGCGTCGGGCGTTAGAGCGGCTCACTGCGGTCGCACCGGAGACCGCCGTCTCGACGGCTGCGGATCCAATGGGCGAGCGGCTGGTTCGCGAGGCCGGCTTCGAGCCGGCTCGCGTCGTCGATCCGTTCGACGGTGACGCCCCCGAAGCGACCGGCACCACCGCCGAACACACCACCCGCGTCGTTGAGGCGTTCGTGAACGGCGGCGGTGACGGCGGTGATCGCTCAGGTGCTTTCGTCGACCCCGTCGATCTCGTCCTCTTCGTCGGCGGGGACGGGACGGCGACGGACGTGGCGTCGACCCTGGAACGGGCGGGGTCCAACATCCCGATGCTCGGCGTCCCCGCCGGCGTGAAGGTGTACTCCTCCGTCTTCGCCGTCTCGCCGGAGGATGCCGCAGCGATCGCCGCGACTTTCTCGCGGACGGAGCGCCGCGAGGTGGTGGATATCGACGAGGACGCCTACCGCGAGGGCGAGGTCCACCCGGAGCTCAAAGCGATCGCACACGTCCCGGTCGCCGACGATCTCCAGTCGTCGAAACAGACCGCCAGCGGGACGGTCGAGTCGCTCGCCGAGGGAGTCGCCGACGATATCAGGGCGCGTGCGGGCGATGGCGTCACCTTCGTGCTTGGTCCGGGGTCGACGGTCGGCGCGATCAAAGCCGAGTTGGGGTTCGAACCCTCCCCGATCGGGGTCGACGTCTGGCGTGACGGTGCGGTCGTGGTGTCCGACGGCACGGAGTCCGAAATACTCGACGCGCTCGGCGCGGAGAACGTCATTGTCGTCTCGCCGATCGGCGGACAGGGGTTCGTTTTCGGCCGCGGGAACCCGCAGCTGTCGCCTGCGGTGATCCGGCAGTGTGACCTCCGGATCGTCGCTTCGCGGTCGAAGCTCGACGACGTGCGCGCGCTCCGCGTCGACACCGACGATCCAGTGCTCGACGACGAGCTTTCGGGATGGGTGCGCGTCCGCGTTGGAAAGTTCGAGACGCGAATGATGAAGATCGCGTGAGCGGCGCAAACTCCCTTCACCGACTCAGTTGAGAGCCGGATCGTCGGCTGGTCTGAACCGATGGCTGCATGACGGACATTCGACGAGCCGGCGACCGGATTTGGTGACGACGACTGTGAAGCGACGGCTCCACTCTCTGTTCCCGCACTCCGGACACCGACGAATGATCGGCGGCATCATGCTCGTTGAACCTCGGGCGCTACCACCCTCTCCGTCTGAGCGGCAAAGAGATACCGGGGTGACAGCCGACACTCGGGCCCGTCAGCGATGGGCGCGCTGGAGACGCCGCTACTCGTCTAACACCGTCGACCCCTGCCCGATCCGGGTCTGATAGGCGCGCGCGTCGATGCCGGCGCCGGAGAACGCGTCGAGCATCGCGGCGGCGACCGCCCGCCGGTCGCCGTCGTGACAGACGGCGAGGATCGCGGGGCCGGCCCCACTGACGGTGACGCCCGCCGCACCGGCGTCGAAGGCGGCGCTCCGAACCTCGTCGTAGCCCGTAATCAGCCGCGCGCGCTCGGGGGTGACGACTGGGTCGGCCATCCCGGCGCCGACGAGGTCGGGGTCCGAGTCGCACATACCGATCGCGAGGGTGGCCGCGTTGCCGACCGTTTCGACGAGGTCGTTCATCGAGGCCGTTTCGGGGACGACTCGTCGCGCGTCGCGCGTCGAGACCGCGACGTCCGGGAGACAGACGACGAGGGGGATCGAGGCGTCGACCGAGTGGGTTCCAGCCGTCGTCGTCACCGTGAAGCCGCCGAGGATCGAGGGGGCGACGTTGTCCGAGTGGGCGACGCCGGAGACGACTGCCTCGCCCTCCGCCGCGATAGGGACTAGCTCCGACCGAGAGAGGCCTCGATCGTAGAGCCGGTTGAGCGCGACCGCGGCGCCGGCGGCGCTGGCCGCCGACGAGCCCAATCCCGAAGCCGGGCGGACGCCCTTGTCGATGTGGATGCGGGCGGGCGCGTCGAGGGCTTCGACGACGGCGCCGACCGTGTTCTTCTTGGGGTCCTCAGGGATGTACTGCGCGCCGACACCGGTGACCTCGATCGTCGTCTCTGCCGCCTTTTCGACGGTGACGACGTCCGCCGGCCGAGTGAGCGCCGCCCCGAACACGTCGAACCCGCTGCCGAGGTTCGCGCTCGTGGCGGGTGCCCGTACCGTGACCATAGCGACCAGTGTCGCTCAGGGTGCAAAAAGAGGCCGGATCGAAGAACGGCGGGGTGTGTTAGTCGTCAGCTATCGGCCATCGTCCACAGCAGCGCACCGATGATGACGAGCGGGATTCCCAGGAGGATGTACGTCGGTGGCATCGTCGTGTACGGGACGATGATGAATATGACGCCGAACCCGGCAAATATGGACGCGATCACCCGCTGGGACTTCAGCGGCGCGGCTCCCAGAAGCGAGACGACGAACCCGAGCAGCAGGACGTGCCCGAGGTGGTAGTCGAGCAGGAACGTGTCGATGACCAGCGGCGAGAGCATTCTTGTCCGAAGGTGCGAGGGATTCGCGCATTAAAGTTCCGTTTCGTGCGGGGTCCTCGTCAGACCGCGCTCTGCCACGCTACCGCCTGCTTATAAGACCCGCGGGCGCCACCACGGACCGTGCGACTCGTTCAGGTTATGATTCCGGCGGGGAAGCGCGCGGCCGTGGTCCGGGCTCTCGACGAGCAAGGGGTGGATTACGTCGTTACCGACGAGACCAGCGGCCGCGAGTACACCGCGGTTGCGACGTTTCCGCTCCCGACCGCGGCGGTCGAACCCGTCCTCGAACGCCTCCGCGAGGCGGGGATCGACGAGCGAGCGTATACGGTTATCGTCGCCGCAGAGACCGTCATCTCCCGGCGCTTCGAGGCGCTCGAAGACGAGTACAACGAGGAGTCCGAACGCGGCGGCGG